>CABRZC010000014.1 GCA_902475375.1 uncultured Collinsella sp.
GTTTACGGCCGTTTTCCCGGATGAATTGAGGATACCCGATGAAGCACTTGCACGGGCGCAAGTCCTATCCTAGTGGTTTCGGTAACAAAATGCCCGCTAGAACGTTGTCGTTCTAGCGGGCTTAATCAGGTAGATCGGTTAGCGCGCAGTAGTGCAGACAGATCTTACGCAAACAGGCCGTAGATGCTGATGTTGGCCTTGGCGTAGAGGCCGTTAGCATACTCGGTCCACTTGGAGCTGGCACTCGAAGCCTGCGAGGAATACTGCTGGTAGGCGGTGTAATAGGCGGTCATGGCCTGCTTGTAGGTGGCGCTATCGGCCGTAAAGGCATCGTCGGCGAAGGCCTTAGCGTAGGTGCTGTCGGCGTCCTTCCAGGTGCCCTTCGAGCTATCCCACTCGTCGCCGGCAAGTTTGATGATGTAGTCGGCGTAGTCCTTGCTCGCAGTCTCCTCGTTGCCGTCAGAAGGCTCGGTCGGAGCGGTCGGCATGCTCGCGGAAGCATCGCCCACCTTCTTCTTGTAGAGCTTCTGCAGCGTCGCGGACTGACGGACGATCTGCTTGGCCTGATCCTTGGACACGCCGTACTGTTTTGCCATGGTCTTGTAGTCGGAGGTGCCGATGGAATCCTCGGCGTACTTCTTCATCTCCTTAGAAGAGACGGTAATGCCCTCGTCCTCGGCAGCATCGAGCAGAATCTTGTTGCGCACGTAGGACAGGATGACATCGGCAGAAGGAGCGGTGTAGTTGCCATCGCTATCCTTGACGGTATCGAGGCTGTACTGGCTCTCGATGGCCTCGCGCGCGGTGATGTCGCTCTTCTTGCCGTTATAACTATAGCTTGCCACGGTCGAATCGAGCTGGTCCTCGGTCAGGGTCGACGAACCGACACCCTTGCCGCCAAAGCCGCCATTGCCAATAAAGAAGCCGACCACCGCAGCGATCACGATAGCGACCACAAAGGCGGCAATCATCGTCTTCTTGTGCTTGGATGCATGGTCGTCCGCGTCGGAGTCGTCGTCCTCGTCCTGTTCCTCGGGCATGAGGTTCTCGTCGGCGGCGTCCGCGGCGATCTTTGCCTCCAGGCGAGCGTCCTCTTCCTCGGCGGTCGTGCCGGCAGCAATGTGCTCGGCAGACGTACCGGCGACCAGGTCGATCTTCTCGTCCTCGTCACCATTGGGGCCTTCGCCGCGCTCGATGATCTGGATGCCGTCGATCTCGTCCTTCTCGTCCTTCTTTTGAATCAGACCCATATCAGTTACTTCTTGTTAGGAAACATAGTCTTCAATAGAATACGCCCGACGAGGCGCCGGGCGTATTGATTCTTAGGTTATACGCAAACACTTAAGTACTATTTAGGCGTTTGCAGCCTGCATGCCTTAAGCTAGGTGCGCGATAACGGCATCGGCAAAGGCCTGCGTGCCCACAGCGCCCTCAACGGAGCCGGTCTGGGCACGACGCACGTCACCGGTAACCTGCTCGCCCTCGTCGAGCGTGGCAGATACGGCGGCACGAATGCGATTGGCAGCATCGTTCTCGCCCAAGTGGTCGAGCATCATCGCAGCAGAAAGGATCTCGGCCGTGGGGTTGGCGATATCCTGGCCCGCGATATCGGGCGCGGAGCCGTGCGTTGCCTCGAAGATGGCGCAGTCGGCACCGATGTTGGAGCCGGGGGCCATGCCCAGACCACCCACCAGGCCGGCGCACAGGTCGCTCACGATGTCGCCGTACAGGTTGGGCAGCACCAGAACATCGAAGTCGTTGGGGTTCTGGACCAGGCCCATGCAGGTGGCGTCGACGATCTTGTCGTTGAACTCGATATCGGGATAGCCCGCGGCCACCTCGCGCGCAACGCGCAGGAACAGGCCGTCGGTCGCCTTCATGATATTGGCCTTGTGCACGGCCGTCACCTTTTTGCGGCCGCAGCGGCGGGCATACTCAAAGGCGTACTCCACAATACGGCGGCTCTTGGCGATAGAGATGGGCTTGATCGAGATGGCGGAATCGGCGGCGAATGTCTTTTGGCCCAAACGCTCGACAAGCTGCGAGAGCTCCTCGACCTCGGCTGCGCCCTCGTCGAACTCGATGCCGGCATAGAGGTCCTCGGTGTTCTCGCGCACGATGACCAGGTCGACGTCGCGGAAACGCGAGCCGTCGCCCGGCTGCGACAGACAGGGACGCACGCAGGCATACAGGTCAAAGTGCTTGCGCAGGGCCACGTTAACGCTGCGGAAACCCGTGCCGACCGGCGTGGTGATGGGGCCCTTGATGGCAACCTTAGTCTCGGCGACCGCGTCGAGCACGTGCTGGGGCAGCGGCGTGCCAAACTCGTCCATGACGCCGGCGCCGGCCTCCTGGACGTTCCAATTGATCTGGACACCGGTGGCCTCGACCACGCGGCGCATGGCCTGCGTAATCTCGGGACCGATGCCGTCACCGGGAATCAGGACTACATCGTGCGCCATAATCTGTTACTCCTCGTCTTCGGCGTCGTCAGATTTTTTAACGCTAGCACGCTTCTTCTTTTTGGAGAGATCCAGGCCAAAACGTTTAACAAGCATTTCGCAAATCTCGCTCGAACGGGCCTTGAGATAGCTGCCCTTACCGTTCTCGGCATCGAACTTAAGGCGCAGCGCGAGCTTCTCGGCAACCTCGGCGTCGATCTCGCCCTGGCAAAACTCGTACAGGCAACCGAGCATGTCGCGATACTCGAGGTCGCCGTGGTAGCACTGGATGGCCTCGTCCAGGATGGGCCAAGCCTCGCGCGAACGCTCGACGCTCGTGGCACCCCACACGCACAGCAGGCGGAAGGCGGCATAGCGCAGCGTGGAGGAGATCTCGTCGAACAGTGCGGTCTCGGCGCCCTCAAAGGCATCGCCCAGCTGCTCGGGGCAGGTGGTAGCGAGCGCCGTCAGGGCATCGAGGGCCTCCCAGCGGGTCTGCGCCTCGGGGCGGTCGAGCGCCTCGATCAGCGCAGGCACGCAGGGCACGACGCGCTGCGGGTCACGCTCGGCCAGCAGATGCAGCACGCGGGCGGCAAACTGGCGGATGCGGCGCGTGGGGCAGCCGAGCTCCTTGACCAGACGGTCGACGGCGTTCTCGTTCTCCTCTGCCAGCTGAAGCTGTGCCAGCTCCTCGTCGGTGAGCTGTTCGTCTTTGTTTTCTGCCATAGTTACCTCTTCTTATTTCTTAGCGTGCTTGCCAGCACCCTTGCTGTCATCGGTGACCGAGATGAGCTGTCGGTCGGCTGCGCCATTGCGACGCGCACGGCGGCGTTCCTCGGCGTCGCCCGCGTCGGCGGCGGCGCGGTGAGCCTTGTTGACGTTAAAGACCTCGTCGTGCTTGCGCCACGGACCGACGGACTCGCCAAAGCTCATCTTAAGGCCGGCGATAAAGCCGCCGAGCCAGCCGATCGGCGCAAACTGCACCAGCGGGAACAGTGAGAACACCCAGGTCAGCAGGACGACTGCCGCCGCGCCTGCAAAGTTGGCAATCCAGTAGTCGCGCTTGGTGATCACGCGCTTTTCGCAGGCCCACTGGCCGCACAAAAAGCCAATGTAGATCGCAAAGAGAAAGAGCACCAGCGCGAGCACCACGAACGTCCAGCTCATGGGCGCTACTCCTCGTGATGATGGCCGCAGCAGCACTCGTGGCCGTCGTCATGGCCGTGGCCGCCGCAGCACTCGTGGTCCTCGCCGTGATGGTGACCGCAACCGCACTCGTGGTCGTCGCCATGCTCGCCGCAACCGCAGCCGTCCTCGTGGGCACCGTGCTCCTCGGGACGATACTGCGACCAGTCCAGACCGGCGGCGATGGCATCGGCCTCCTCCTTGTAGAGGACCGTGATGGCCTGGGTGCCCAGCTTGGCGCCACCGATGGCGTCGAGCATGTCGTAGAGCGTAAAGGCCACGTCGGCGCCGGGCAGCGCGAGCTCGCGGTCATCGGCGTAGGCGAGCGCCAGACGCAGATCCTTAATGAAGTGCTCGACCATAAAGCCGGGCTTGTAGTCGCCGTCGAGCGCCTTGGGGGCTAAGCTCTCCATAGCGCCGGACTTGCCGGTGCCGCCCAGGATCATCTGGCGGGTCTTCTCCAGGTCAAGGCCGCTCAGCTCGGCAAATGCCATGGCGTCGGCCATGCCGACCATGCAGGCGCCCAGCGACACCTGGTTGGCGAGCTTGGCAGCCTGGCCCTTGCCGGCGCCATCGAAGCAGCAGATGTTGGCCGCAAAGGTGGCAAGGATATCGCGGACCGGCGCGATGTCGTTCTCGGTGGCGCCCACGATAGCCGTGAGCGTGCCGGCGATGGCGCCCGACTCGCCGCCGGTGACGGGGCAGTCAAACGCCATGCGACCGGAGACTTGAGCGGCCTCGGCAATGTCACGGGCGAGCTCGGGCGAGCTCGTGGTGAGGTCGATCAAGACCGCGCCCGGCTTGGTGCACGCGAGCAGGCCGTCGCCCGCCAGGTAGAGCTCCTCGACCTCGGAGGGATAGCCCACCATGGTAAAGACGACATCGGCGTTCGCCGCGGCATCGGCCGGCGTATCGGCCCAGACGGCGCCGCGCTCAACGAGCGCTGCGGCCTTGGACTTGGTGCGGTTGTTGACCGTGACGGGATAGCCGGCGTCCAGAATGTGGCCGGCAATGGGGGCACCCATAATTCCGGTGCCGATAAATGCGACAGAGAGCTTGTTTGCCATGAAACCTTTCCTTTTGGGTTGGGTGTTATTACCAGGTTGAATACTCGGTGCCAGCGTTTGGGCTGTGAGTCGAGGGCGATTACGGACGCATCGCTTGCCTACTGGCCGCGCACACGGCGGGCGATGCGGTCGGAAAGCGACGCCTTGTCGGCGCGGTTCTTGCCCCAAAACGCGCAGGCCACCATGCCGGGACCCACATGCGAGCCGATGGTAGGACCCACGGAGCTGCGAACGATCGTGACGTCGGCGCAGCCCTCCTCCTTGCGGATGGCGGCTTCGAGCCAGTCGCCGTCCTTCTCGGCATCGGCCGTCATGATGGCGATGGGCATGGTGCGATCGGGCACGTAGTTCTCGCGGAACGACTTGAGGATGGACTTGAGTGCCTTCTTGCGGCCGCGGTTGACGCCGATCAGCGACAGCGAGCCGGCCAGGTCGTAGGAAAGCTCGGGCTTGACGTCGAGCTTTGCCGTGAGCTGTGCCGCCGCGGGCGGAATGCGACCGCCGGCAGCCAGTGCGTCGAAGCTCTCGAGCGTAAAGTAGCCGTGCACGTAGGTCTTTGCCTCGTTTGCCCAATCGACCAGCTGCTTGGCGGTCAGTCCCGCCGAACGCTGGCGCACGGCCTCGAGCGCCAAGAGCGCGCCGGTCGCACAGGGCAGAGCGTTGTCGACCACGTAGAGCTCAAAGTTGGGATACTCGGCGCGCACGGCATCTGCCGCCTGGCACGCGGAGTTGCAGCTCGACGACAGCGCCGAGGTAAAGCACAGGTAGACCGTGGGCGTACCCTCTTTGGCGCACTCGGTAAAGAACTCGATATAGCGACCGAGCGACACAGCCGAGGTGGACACGCGGGCGCCGGCGCGCATGCGGTCGTAGAACTCCTTAGGGCTCATGCTCGACCAGATGTCGTCCGTGCGCTCCTCGCCATCGATAATGAAGGGGAAACCCAGGATATCGACATCGAGGTTCGCGGCGACCTCGGGGCTAAAGTCGCAGCAGGTATCGACGACGATGCGGCAACGGTCCGAATGACCGGCGGATGCGGCCTTGTCCATCAAAGCGACTCCTTACGTAAAAAGGCGGCCACCCGCATGGGATGGCCGCCAACCGTTAACTCATGCAAGTTAACGTATTTTACTCGTCAAGTGTTTCGATGCGGGGCTTGATGATGCCATATCCACCATTCTTACGGTGATACACCACATTGATGAGGCCAGTCGTCGCGTTCTCGAACACGTAGAAGTCGTGACCGAGCAGATCGGTCTGCACCAGCGCCTGCTCCTCAGTCATCGGGGTGACATCGATGACCTTCTCGCGGACGAGCAGGTCGTCCTCCTCCTCGGGCAGCAGCAGGTCGGCCAGATCCTCGACGCGCTCGACCGGCGCGACATCCGCGGCGCTGGCACCGCCCTGGCGGTTGTCCACGACCTTGGTCTTGAACTTGCGCAGCTGACGAGTGACCTTATCGGCGGAGAGGTCGATGGCGGCATACATATCTGCGCCGTGCTCGGCAACGCGAATCACAGATCCGCGGGCACGAACCGTGACCTCGACGATTGCCGGGTTGGGGTTCGAGGGGTTCTTCTCATAACGAAGCACGACGTCGACTGTCATAGGCTCGATGTCGAAAACCTTGAGCGCCTCGCCGATCTTCTCATCCACATGCGCACGCAGAGCATCGGTTACCGTCGTCTTGCGTCCAGAAACCTTGATATCCATACGTGGCTCCAATCTGCCTCGGGGACTTACTGTACTGGCTATGTACCCATTGCCGTGCATTTAATCACGCGAATTCCCAAAGACCCGAATAACGACTGCTTGATACCGCATACCGAAGTCTCGCACTTTTCCGTGGCAAAGTGCGCTATAGGAAGGCGTCGACGGAGTTAATTTTTCTCCTGGAAATTAGCTTTGACCTGCTAGTTTTACCAAAATAGAAAAGCCGGGCTCCCCTATTTGGGAGACCCGGCCATGCGTGTTGAAACCGTGAAGAAGCACCTTGTTCGGTGTATGGCAGACGCCACCCCTACCAATAACTAGCTATTGAGCTTGTTGATGTCATCGTCGGTGATGGCGCCCTCCTGGCTAGACGACGGACTGTCGCCGTTGTTATCAGAGGCGTCGCCATCGGAAGACTCGGTCTCGTTGGACGTGGAGTCGGATGCCTGCACATTGGCCCCCGAAACAGTCTTGGCGGTAAGGTCATAGGGCATTTGGCCATACCAGACGCAGTGGACCGCCTCGAGCGTGCCGTCGACCGTGATACCGTCGAGGGCATCACTCACGGCACGGCACAGTTCATCGTTAGAGCTAAGGCCTGCGACGCCAAGCGTGGAGGGCGCCTCGAGCGTGCCGACATAGGAGATCTGGCTCATCAGGCGCGCGAGGTAACCACCGGCCGTGGAATCACAGATCACGTAATCGACCTCGCCCGACTCGAGCGCCTCGAAGCACTCGTTGATGTTGGAGAAGGTCTTTTGGTTGGCCGTGATGCTCTGCTTGGCAAGCGCTTCCTGCGAGGCCGAGGAAGTCTGAACGCCCAAGGTAGCAGTGTTGAGTGCGTCGGTTGAGACACTCGGGGACTCTCCATCGCTGGTCTTGCCGAACACGGCGGCAGCATCGTACAGACAGGTGCCAAGCGAGCTGATGTCGCCGCCCGCAGACTTGATGTCGCCAATAAAGATGTCGGCCTTTTTATCGCTGAGCGCGGAATCGGCCGAGGACGCATCGACAAAGGCGACCTTGAGACCCATGCGGCATGCGAGGGCACGAGCGGCATCGACCGCATAGCCCGTGAGGTTTCCGTCGGCATCCTGCATGGCTTGCGGGGCATCGGAAGTATCGAGGGCGACCGTCAGGGTTCCCGGCGTGACCAGGGCATTGTCCGATACCGTGGGGGTAACGGTCTCGCGCTCGATCTGGTCGATCGTGGGCGTCGTGAACGTGGACAGTGGATTGAACGCGCATCCGCTCAGGCCCAAAACGGCAATGACCGCCGCGGTCCCAGCACCCAACCGAGCCGCATGCATCAAGCTGCCCCTCACCATGTCCACTACCCTGCCTTCTGTGTCGTATACGATCCGTGCCCCGCACGGAATATCGGGTTGTTCCCACCAGCTGACCTGGTATTTGACCCCACACTTGCGCACCGGGGCGTTTGCTCGGGAGGCCGCAGCCACCTTCACGACTGGCCCGCTCGCCCGCGAGGCGGTATTGCCCCAAAGAAAGTAGAACGGACGGTGCGGCTTACATCTAGGACGCGCCATGATCGCGCCGCGCGCACGCGGTCGCTTACGTGGATCCCTTTGACCGCGTCTGTCTTGGACTAGGATGGGCATTTCGTCCGTCCGCAACCACAGCCTGGCAGGAACGTAGCGCATTATAGCTAAGTTCAAGCTATAGTTTAAGGTTAGGGACGTTATTCGCATCGCGAGCACAGATTTCGCAGGTCGGGGCGGACCATTCGTGCCCCCATGAAGCCCGGAGCTCCCCCACGGGGAGCCCCGGGGCACCCGTCTCAGGGTGCCGTGTGCAAAAAACGGCAAATATGAGTACTGCTACCAATTTAGTAGCAGCGTATTTCCGCCCCACGAGCCCTTTTTGAGTTCCGCACAGCCCGCTTGGCGCCAAGATATTCCACATTCGTTTATTATCTCTTCGCTGAATCCAGTTTTTCGGCCCAAGTTTCTTTATTTTTGCTGTCACTAATCTAGTAACAGTACTCATATTTGCCGTTTTTTGCACATGGCATATAAACAGACCCCCTATAAAGCCATAGTTTTACGCCGGCTTGAGCCCAAAGCACGCTCGGAGCGTATTCAGCAGAGCATCTTGCCTCTTTCGACGAGCCTCTACACGATTCTGATATCGTTTACCCATACGCTGGTGGATGCGCCATGCGAGCGCTTCCATCGCTTCCATGTCGCAGAGCATCTCGTTGTTGACCGTCGCGACCTCGATTCCCATGGACGCCAAACCCGTATTGCGTTTTTCATCGTGAATGCGCCCGCCGCGAGACGAATGGCCCTGCTCACCGTTGTATTCCAGGTCAAACCGAGCTGCTTCCTGATAGGCATCGCAAACCGCATACGGCATCCCCGAGATCGCCTGCGCACGGTCGTTGAACTCGATCTTGTGGTCGGTCTTAAAGGGACCGCAGGCAAATCCGCCATAAGAAAACGGAAGCGAAAACATGGCAAGCATGATGCATTCCATGGGTGAGCGCAGGTTTTCCGACAGAAAGGGGCACAGCCGCCGCAGCTGCTTGGCCGCGCTCCCCTTGCATGCCGCAAGGTAATCTGCCAGGCGATCGGGCGTCAGCACTGGCTCGACCTCAAAGTAGCCCACATCTGACGGCTGGTCCTTATCCTTTGCAAGCCTGTTCACGGTAGGCGAGCTGTAAGGGGGCAGATACTGCCCGCGATCGCTCAGCGAAATCTTGGAGCACAGCTCCTGGGCCAGGGCAAACGCCTGGATGCAGCCGACCTCGCGCGCGATGGCAACACAAAGGGCCTCGGGAGATAGACTGTACACCCCCGGTTCCACCTCTAGACTCGAGCCGGCGGGCAACCCGGAACACACGGACCAGCTCACGCCAGGGATGCGGCGGCGCTGCGCCGCAGACCCCACCAGCAGGCACAAGTCTTCTTGGACCTCGCCACTCACGGCCCCGATCCGCACCAAATCGGGAAGATAGATGTCCTCGGCCGAGGGAGACGATGTATGCAGCACACGGCGCTCTTCATCGGGATAGAGGTCTCTCCAGCTGATGTAACCCATTTGTCGGCGCTCGGCGCGCATCATGCGCAGCGCCGAGGCACCGGTCAGGACTACGGAGGCCGCCAGTTGCTCGCTTGTCGGCTCGATGCGCCGCGCTATCTTCACTGCCACAAAGCCACCCCCTACCAAACGCGTGCGATAGCGAGGCCATCGACTGCTGCGGCGCCGGCACGCTTGAGCTCCGCCGAGGCCGCCGCCATGGTCGCGCCCGTGGTAATGACATCATCGATGAGCAGCAGGCGGCAGCCGCGCACATCCTCGACCGTCTCGTACATGCCCCGGGCATGTTCCCGGCGCTCATCGCGACCGAGCTCTCGCTGGTCACCGTGACCGTATTTGACCAGGGCGTCGAGCAAAGACACACCCGAAAGATCGCAAAACGAGCGCGCGATTGCTTCCATATGGTCGAATCCACGCCGCCGAAACGCCGCCGCAGTCGCGGGCACAAACACCACCGCGTCCGCACCGGACAGCACACCGCCGTAGCGATCGGGGGCTGCCGCCTGGGCATGCAAGGCGGTGTCGTAGAGTAGCTCCGCCAGATACGGTGCCAGACGGCGCTCGCCCGCATCCTTGTACGCCTTGATGATGCGCGGCAGCGGATGTGCGTAGACGGCACACGCCAGACAGCGATCGAGCGCCTCGGCCATTGCCGAAGACGCGCCCTCGACCGAACACTCGGTACACAGCAAATCCCCAAACGGGGCGCCGCATCGGATGCAGCTATGGCACGGGTCGATGAGTGCGAGCGATGCCAGACAATCCTGGCAGATCAGCGCACCGGAACGCTCGCAGCCGGCGCATCGCGTAGGCGACAACGCCTCGAGCGCCTCGTATGTCGCGTGCTCGGCAAGCGGTAGCAATTCGTCCGCAAACGGTAGGACACCTGCGTCCTGCAAGCGAGTCAATACGTTCAGATGTCTCTTCATGACACAACCCTCCCTACGCGAAGGCGAAGGGAGGGTTGTCGGTGTAGAGCCATGATACCCAGAGGTGCTGGGGTCAGGCGGGTTACATCCGCTTACGGACGTTATTCGCCGGCAGGCGGTTGCGGTGCGGACGAGGTGTGGGTCGAGCCTTCACCACCGTCCTGGCGCGGCTTGCGGGAGCGACGGCGACGGCGGCGCTTTTGACCCTGGTCGGTCGAGCCCTCGCCACCGCGATCCTCACGCGGTTCGCGCTCATCGCGAGTACCGCCGCGCGAAGCCTTGGCGGCAGCTCCTCCACCATCGCCGGGGCGACGGCGCGTGACCTTGACTTCTCCATCCGAAACCTGATCGGCCACAGAAGGAACCGAGGGCTTCTGCTGCGTGCCCGAGAAATGGCGACGGCGCGGACGTGACGCCCGCTCCTCCTCGCCACGCGGCTTGCCGCCCTTGTCGGCAGGCGCGTCGGAGGCCGAGGCGTCCTTGGGAGCGGCACCGGCCTCGCGAGCGGCTGCGGCGCGGAAGGCGTCCTCGCGCTCCTCGCTCGACAGGTGACGGCGACGACGGCGCGTGGGGTTCATGCCACCGCCGCGGTTTTGCTGCTGGGGCTGCTGAGCCTCGCGTTCGCGGGAAGCGTTCTTGCCCGCGGCCTCGCCATTGTCGAC
This sequence comes from uncultured Collinsella sp., assembly GCA_902475375.1. Classification (GTDB taxonomy): domain Bacteria; phylum Actinomycetota; class Coriobacteriia; order Coriobacteriales; family Coriobacteriaceae; genus Collinsella. The sequence goes on from CABRZC010000014.1 coordinate 11,061, forward strand.
GGACGCCGCGCGCTTGCGGCGGCGACGGCCACCGGCTGCCTCCTCGGCCTCGGGTGCCTCGGCCTTGCCGCGGCCCTTTCCACGGCCACGGCCCTCGCCCTGGCCCTGAGCAGCGCGAGCATCGGATTCGGCATCGCGACGACGGCGCTTGGGCATCGATGTGCCGGCCAGACGATCGGCGCTCGACAGGCCATCGCCCACGTCGACGCCGTTCTCGCGATCGAGTTCCATGAGCGCCAGGCGCATCTCGGGCGACTCGATGCGCTCGAGCACGTCACGCGTCACGCAGTCGGGGCGGCAGTTGCAGCCCTGCTCGGCGGCCTTCTTTTTGCAGCCCTCCGAGCACGTCATATCGGCCAGGTTGACCTTAAAGACTTTGCCGTTCTCCAGGCGCAGCACCAGCTGCTCACGCGGCGTGTCATATTCCTGGATACGCGCCTTGCCGAGCGGCGTATCGATGAGCGTCTTCTTTTTGGGCGCGCGGCTCTTAAAGTCCTTGTACGCCTCGAACTCATAGCGCAGGCAGCACATCAGGCGGCCGCAAACGCCGCTGATCTTGGACGAGTTGAGCGGCAGGTCCTGCTCTTTTGCCATGCGAATCGAGACGGGCTCAAACTGTCCGCCAAAGCGCGTGCAGCAGAGCTCCTGTCCGCATTGGGCATAGCCGCCCACCAGGCGGGTCTCATCGCGCACGCCGATCTGACGCATGTCGACGCGAATGTGCAGCGTCGAGGACAGGTCCTTGACGAGCTGACGAAAATCGACGCGTTCCTCGGCCGCAAAGTAGAACACGGCCTTCTCGCCGCCAAACAGGTACTCGACGCCGACCGGCTTCATCTCGAGGTCGAGCTCTTTGACGAGACGGCGGAAATCGACCATCGCCTCGTCGCCCTGGATGGCCAGGTCGTCGGCAAGCTGCAGGTCGATGTCGCTCGCCACGCGCAGCACGGGCTTGAGCGGCTGGCCGATCTCATCTTGCGGCACCTCGAAGGGATCGGCCGTGACCAGGCCGATCTCGGTTCCGCGCTCGGTGGAGCAAATGGCATAATCGGCCTCGAGGATATCCAGATCCTGCGGGTCAAACCACAGGTCGCGCGAGGCGTAGGTAAACTTAACGGGTACGACTAACGGCATTTCAGTGCCTTCCTGATATCGAACAGCATGACCTCGATGGCCAGCTGGGGAGTAACGTTTCTGGCGATGTTGCGCTCAGCCGTGGCAACCGCCTCGAGCGCCTGGGTGGCACCCGCAACATTGGTCGCAGCGGCAAGCCGACCGATCGTGTCGCGCACGTCCTCGTTCACCACGTCGGCTGCCTCGTCCTGAAGTGTCAGCAGCACGTCGCGCATGAGCGTCCGCGCGCTCGCCAGCGCTTCCATGATACCCGAACGCTCGCGCGCGTTGAGTTCGCGCTTGTTGCGGTCCTCAAGCTGCTTCAATGCTCCACGCGACAGGTAGTCGGCGTTTTGCTCGAGTACCTTTTCCTGCGTGGACTTGACCTCGGCAAGCGGCGCCTTGACGGCGACGATGAGCGACTTGGCGCGACTGAGCACGTCGGCCTCGTCGGCGGCAATGAGTGAGTCGATGGCACGGACCATCTGACGGCGGGCGTCCTGGCGCTCGGCGCTCTTGAGGAACTCGATGCCGCGTGTGGGGCTTCCCGCCACGGCGACCGCCATGCGGCAACGCGCAGGGTCCTGACCGGTGGCGCGGCTCACGGCCTGCGCGGCGACGGCGGGCGACACCAGCCGAAACGGCACGCACTGGCAACGACTCACGATAGTGGGCAGCATCACGTCGGCCGAGGTGCCCAGCAAGATAAACATAACGCCCTCGGGCGGCTCCTCGAGCGTTTTGAGCAGTGCGTTGGCGGTGTTGGCACGCAGTTGCTCGGCACGGTCGATGATGTAGACCTTGGCGTTGGCACGGATGGGCGCCAGTGGCACGTCATCGAGCAGCTCGCGGGTCTGGGCAATGAGGTAACCCGTGGCGCTCTCGGGCGTGTAATAGTGCACGTCGGGGTGCGTATGGCGGGCGACGCGCACGCAGCTATCGCATGAGCCGCAGCCATCCTGCTCGCACAGGAAGGCTTGGGCGAGCGCCCACGCGGCGTCGAGCTTGCCCGCGCCGGGAGCGCCCAAAAACAGGTAGGCGTGCGATGCGCGACCGCTAGCGACGGCATTGGTCAAAAAGTCACGCACGCGCTCTTGGGTGTCGAGCTTGGCCAGCAGGCTTGCCTGAGCGGGGGCCATGTTACTCGGCCTCCTTGGCAAGCGCGGCGGCGACGGCTTCCTGCGGAATGTCGAGACCGTACGCGCGAACCTGCTCGACCGTCTTCTCGAAGACTTCCTCGACGGTCGTAGTGGCGTCGATGAGCTTTACGCGGTCTGGCTCCTCGGCAGCAATGGCACAAAATCCCTGGTACACACGCTCCTGGAATGCCATGCCCTTAGCCTCCATGCGATCTGCCGCGCCACGGGCTGCCATGCGTAGCGCCGCCTGCTCGGGCGTGATGTGGTAGACGAGCGTGAGCGCCGGGTGCGTTCCCGCGACGGCCAGGTTGTTGGCGTCGCGCACCATCTGGCGGTCGAGGCCATCGGCAAACGCCTGGTAGCAGGTCGTGGAATCGTAGAAGCGATCGCACAGGACCACCTTGCCGGCCGCAAGGGCGGGGGCTATGACCTCGTGTACCAGCTGGGCACGCGCAGCCTCGTAGAGCAGCAACTCGCAGGTGTCGCCCATCGCCATATTGGCGGGGTCGAGCAGCAGGGCGCGGATCTTTTCGCTGATGGCGGTGCCGCCCGGTTCGCGCAGGCTCACAACCTGGTGGCCAGCGAGCTCGAGCGCGCGGGCAAGCAGGCGCGCCTGCGTGGACTTGCCGGCACCGTCGACGCCCTCGAGCGTGATAAAGCTATGTTGAGCAGGCTCAAAAGCCATGGGCGCAGCCCCTTCCTACAAGGCGCGTAAATGCAGATATATCAACCAAGCCATGATACCCCAGTGCTCGGCGCGTCCCCAATGGCTAAAGGTGTCTTTCCAAAGTTGCGGTGAAATAGGGACTGATTGAAGCTCTGAGACCGCCAAACAGTCCCTATTTCACCGCAACGTATGATGGGGAATTTTGGATGCTGGGTATAATCGTCGTATTGCATTGAAATGTGGCGAAAGGAGTGGCAATGTCTCGGTATTGCGCCTCGTGCGGCAAGCTTCTTGAAGATAATGCCAAGTTCTGCACCTCGTGCGGTGCACCCGTTGAGCAAACAGCCGCGAGCGATAGCCAGCCCGCTTTTGAGCAGACCGGCTCCCTTGATACGCCGCAAGCCAAGGCGGACGACCCCCTCGCCTATAGCCCCGACCCCGCCGCAAGGACCGAAGCCGTCGAGACCACGCAGCGCATACCCGTCGCGAGCGGCTCGCCCCAACAGCAGCCGGCTCCCGCATACGCGCCCGCTTCGCCACAGACCCCCGCTCCCAAAAAGAGCGGCACCGGGCCGCTTATCGCCGTTATCGTTGTGCTGGTGGCGATCATCATCGCCCTGGTCATCTTCTTTGCGATCAGACCGTTCGACAACGCCGCCACGCAGACGACTGCCGAGGTAGCTAAGCTGCACCATGACGTCGACGACGATGACCTAAAGCCTCTCGGCAATCCCAACAGCCTGTACGACGATGATGACGATGACGACGAGGATGGCGGCGAAGCAACGCTCTCTGAGCAGAACCTCTACCGTCGCCTGAGCGAATACTACGACCTGCTCGAAGATCTCGACAGCCAGGTCCGTGGCTGCGCGCAGAACTTCAACGGCAACTATCTGGAAGAGGATCGAACCACCCGTCAAAATCTCGCCGACGTCGCCGAGCGCACGGAGGACACCATCGAGCAGTATTACGACATCGTCGAGGACCTGGACGTCCCGACGAGCTCCAAAAACTACAGCTCCTGGAAGGACATCATCGCCCTGTACGACGACCTGGATCACCGCATTGACGCAATCTGTGATGCCTGGGAGATCAGTCTGAAATACGCCAAGTCTGCGGACCACAAGAATGAGATCGTGGCGCCGCTGTCGCGCGACAACGTGGCGGGCACCAATGACAATAAGTACCGCCTAGACTTTGAGGAGCGTTATCCCGGCGCCAAGCCTGTCGAGGTGAACTAGCGCTTTGTCGTTCCCGAGCCGGCAGTTAGGGACGTTCCTAAACTGCCGGCAGAAAAAGAACGTCCCTAACTGCCGGTCAAAAAAACGAGCGAGGATCGCGGGGTCCTCGCTCGTTTTTTTGGGCAATGTTTCGACTGCGCCGTTACTTGTCGGCGGCCTTCTTGGCCGTCGTCTTCTTGGTGGTCGACTTCTTGGCAGTCGACTTTTTCGCCGTCGAAGTCTTCTTCGCAGCGGTCGTCTTCTTTGCCGTGCTCGCCTTGGTTGTGGTCTTGCGGCCGCGGGCGGGCTTCTTCTCCTTGGTCGGGCAGTCCATGTTGACGCAGATACGCCACGGACCGCGCGCCGTGTTGACCACCACGATGGGGGCGCCGCACTCGGGACAGGTCTCGCCCGTCGCCTCGAGCTTGCCACGCGCCGGCAGCGGATAGCTCACGCCGCAGTCATCGTAGTTGGTGCAGCGGATAAAGCGCTTGCCGCTCTTCTCGCTCTTGTGCGCGATCAGGTCGCCATGGCGTCCGGCCTCGGCACACACCTTGCACTCGCCCACCTTAAGGTCGGGCTCGTAGTTGGTGGGGCACGTCGGGTTCACGCAGATCTCGAAAGCCTTCTGGCGGAACGGCTGACACTTAATGCGCGGCGCACCGCATTCGGGGCACACGGCGGCCTCGCCCTCGAGCGGGCTCACCTTGACGCCGCTCGGCACCGGATAGGTCACGTCGCAGTCGGGCCAGCCCATGCAGCCGATAAAGCTGCCGCGGGTCTTGGCGCTCGTCTTCATAACCAGGTCCTTGCCGCACTTGGGGCAGGCGCCCACGCGCGCATCGGCCGTGACGGCGTCGCTGATGGCGTCGCCCAGCTCCTGCGTGTGCTTGAGCAGCTCGTCGAGCACGCCGGCCAGCAGCGCGCGCGAGTGCGTCACGACATGCTCTTCGGTGTCCTCGCCGCGCTCCACACGGGTCATGTCGCCGTCGAGCTCGCTGGTCATATCGGGGCTCGTGATGCGCGGGGCAAACTGCGTCAGCGCGTCGATGATGGCGATGCCCAGCTGGCTCGGCTCCACGGGATCGTTTTTGAGGTAGCGCACGGCGTACAGGCGCTCGATGATGCTCGCGCGCGTGGACTTGGTGCCCAGGCCGCGCTTTTCCATCTCCTGCACGAGCTTGCCCTGGCTGTAGCGCGCGGGCGGCTCGGTCTGCTTGGCCTCGAGCTTAATGTCGAACACGTCGACCGTGTCGCCCTGCTCCAGCGGAGGCATCTGCTCGTCGCGCTTGAGTCCGTACGGGTACGCCTCGCGGAAACCCGGGGTCACGAGCACATCGCCCGAAGCCACGAACGGCTCACCGTTCACATCGAGCTCGAGCTTGGTGTTCTCGATAGTCGCGGGACCCATGAGCGTCGCCAGGAAGCGACGGGCGATGAGGTCGTAGAGCTTGCGCTGGCCGCCATCGAGCGTGGACGGATCGCCTTCGCCCGTGGGGTAGATGGGCGGGTGGTCGGTGGTCTCGACTTTGCCGCGCGTGGGCTTCATGGGGCCGGCGAGTACCTTTTTGCACACGGGCGCCAGCGCCGGGTTGATCTTTGCCAGGTCGCTCACCACGGCGCCCAGATCGAGCGTCGCAGGGTACACGGTGTTGTCGACACGCGGATAGCTGATGAGGCCCGCCATGTAGAGGGACTCGGCGATGCGCATGGTACGTGCAGGTGAGATGCCCTCGGCCGCGGCGGCAGCCTGCAGCGAGGTCGTCGCAAACGGGGTGGGCGGCTGCTGCTTGCGGGAGCGCTTGGTCACCGCGGCGACGGTTGCCGTCGTAGCGCCGTCGACGTGGCCGTACGCCGTCTCGGCAGCATCCTTGTCGGTAAAACGTGCCGTCTTGTGCGCAATCTTAAAGCGGTCATCCTCGGCAGCACCCTGAGCGGCACCCATGCCGCGAATCTGCCAATAGTCCTCGGGCACAAACGCCATGCGCTCGCGCTCGCGCTCGACCACCAGGGCAAGCGTCGGCGTCTGCACGCGGCCGGCGGAGCGCACGTTGCCAAAGCCGCCAAACTTGGCGAGCGTCAGGTAGCGCGTGAGCACCGCACCCCAAATGAGGTCGATGTGCTGGCGGCTCTCGCCGGCGTCGGCCAGATTCTGGTCGAGCGAGACAAGATTATCGAAGGCCTGCGTAATCTCGGCCTTGGTAAACGAAGAATACTGGGCGCGGGCGACCGGCAAGTCGGGCGCAACCTCGCGCACCTTGTTGAGGGCGTCCGAACCGATCAGTTCGCCCTCGCGGTCGAAGTCCGTGGCGATAATGACGCTGTCGGACTTCTTGGCAAGGTTCTTGAGCGAGCGGATGAGCTCCTTCTCGGCCGGCAGCTTAATGACGGGCGCCCAGGTGAGGTAAGGCAGGCTCTCGAGCTTCCAGCCCTTGATGGAGATACCATCGGCAAGAAACGGCTTGCGCTTGGTGTCGTAGGGCGGACGTGCCAGGCCATCGGGCATATCGGCCGGCAGCATCTCGCCGTCCTCGGTGACCGAATACCAGCCCAGCTTTTTATCGAACAGCACGCTGTCGCAAAAATCGGGCGCAAGGATGTGACCGGCAAGGCCGATCGTCACGCACTCCTCGCCCTTCCACTCAAAACGGTAGATGGCGGTGTTGTACACCTTGTCCTTTTTGGGCTTGCCCGTGGACAGACGCTCGGCAATCTGACGCGCGGCGTCGTTTTTCTCGGCGATGATGAGCTTCAAAAGAGGCTCCTATCTCGTATCTCTGCGGCTACGCCCGCCCGTATGGCGGCCGACTTACGCCCTTGCTTGCTCAATCTGCCCGATGAGCCAATCGCACCAGGCATCCATGCCCTCGCCCTTGCGCGCGCTCACGGCAAACCGCGGCGCCTGCGGATTGAGGTCATCGAGTGTCTTAGTATACCTATCCATGTCAAAATCGAAAGCCGGAGCCACGTCGACCTTGTTGAGCAGCTGCGCGCCGGCGTGCTGGAAGATGCCCGGGTACTTGATGGGCTTGTCGTCGCCCTCGGGCACCGAGAGAATCATGATGGACAGGTTCTCGCCCAGGTCAAAGTCGACCGGGCAGACCAGGTTACCCACGTTTTCGATAAAGATGACGTCGATGTTCTCCAGACCCACAGCCTGGTCGAAGGCATCGACGGCCTCCATGATCATGTTGCCCTCGAGGTGGCACAGGCCGCCCGTGTTGATCTGGATGGCGGACATGCCGGCTTCCTTCATGGTGATGGCGTCGACATCCGAGGCGATATCGCCCTCGATGACGGCGCAACGCAGGCCGGCTTTGTCACGCAGGCGCTCGTTGGTGCCCAGAATCGTAGTGGTCTTACCCGAGCCGGGGCTCGACAGCACGTTGATCACGTAGGTGTTCGTCTGCTCAAATCGCTGACGCAGCTGATCTGCCAGGCGCTCGTTGCGCGACAGAATCGGCGATGCAATATCAATCGTTTTCTCGGCCATACTTAGCGCTCCTTACTTTGGCCCCTTTATACCCCATCACCAGATGGCTAGCGGGCTAATCGTCGGGGGTTTCGATTTCGATACTTGCGATATCGAGCTCGCGGCCGTGCAGTAGGCGCACGTTGGCACCACCACACTGGGGACAGCGACAGTGGAAGCGATCGTGGTCGAAAACCTCGCCGCAGTCCAGACACTCGCTTTGTGGATGGACCTCCTCCACGGCAAGCTCGCAGCCGCGCGTGAGCGGATCCTCGTCGCGAAACGTCTCCCACGCAAAGTCGAGCGCCTCGCGCACAACTTCGGTCATATCCCCGATACGCAGCGTTACCAAAACGGCGCGCGAGGCCCCCGCCCCACGCGCCGCGCGAATCACTGTATCGAGTATGCCGTTGACAATGCCAACCTCGTGCATACCGATTTACTCCTCGTCGTCCTCGTCGTCCGAGAACAGGTCCAGACGGCTCACGAACAGGCCCTCCTTGCCCTCGCGCGCGGTAATGACCACGCGAGCGATGGCGAGCGAAATCTCGTAGAGCGAGAGCAGGGCGCCATACATGAGACCCAGCGTAACGGGCGAGCCGTCGGGCGTAATCACAGCCGAGCCCACAAGCAGGCCAACGTATACATAACGCCAGGCACTGCGGAAAGCAGCGTAGGACACGATGTGGAAGACGGACAGGTAGAAGATGATGAGCGGCAGCTCAAACGCCACACCAAAGCCGATCATAAAGAGCAGCTCCATGTTGACGTAGTTCTCCAGATCGGGCAGCGCCGTGGCGACGGCCGAGGTCTCGCCGATGAGCCACTCAAAGCCTGCCGGGATAATGATGAAGTAGCAGAAGATGGCACCCAGGAAGAACAGCACCGTCGAGGCGAGCACCGTGGGCACGACCCATTTGCGCTCGTTGGGACGCAGTGCCGGCAGGAAAAATGCCAGAATCTGCCAGATGATCATGGGCGTGCACATGACCACGGCCATCTTGATGGCCAGCGAGAAGCGCAGCCCAAAGCCGCCGAGCGTGGTGGTGATGTAGAACTTACCGTCCGGCACAAAGGAGCGGATGGGGTCTTCCAGGATGTCGAGCACCACGGGCGTGGCGAAATACAGCACGATGGCGGCGGCAAACACCGACACGACCACGATGGTCAGGCGGCGACGGAGCTCGCCCAGGTGATCGAAGAGCGGCATGCGCGCAGGTCCGATAGGCATTACTCATCGCCTCCCTTCGGGGCGTCGGCGGCAACGGCGTCGTCCTCGGCCTCGAGCTCGCGAGCGAGCTGGTCGACGACGGCCTTGCGCTTGCGGGGACGACGGGCGTAGAGGTCAGCCGTCGTGGGCTCTGCCGGCTCGGGCTCGGGCTCTGCAGCAGGCTCGGGCTCGACGGCAGCAGCAGGCTCTGTACCCTCGGCCTCATCAACAGCGCCTTCGCCCTCAGCAGCACCCTCGCTTGCGGCCTTCTCGGCAGCAAGACGGGCGCGACGCTCGGCAAAGGTCTCCTTCTTGGCGGGCGCTGCCGTCTCGGCGGCATCCTCGTCCGCATCGGAATCGTCGTCGGTCGCAGCAGTCTTCTTGGGCTTGACCGGGGCCGACGCGGCCTCGCTCACCGGATCGATAATCTCGGACTGAACAACGGCCGTCATCTTTTCCTGCGTCTCGCGGAACTGACGGATGGCACGGCCGATCGTGCGGCCCATCTGCGGGAGCTTATCCGGGCCAAACAGCAAAAAGCCGAAGACCACGATGATCGCGAGCTCACCCTCTCCAATACCAAACACACATACCTCCAAGGCTCGATGTGAGTCGAGCCCGCACCGCGCCATTCGGCCGGAACTCGTCTATTCATTCGGTCAAGTATAGCGCCCGGACGCCAAAACGTCCGAGCGCATCACAAACATATGCCAAACGGCACGCCCTTTTGGGGGCAAAGATTATGCAGCGGTGATCGAAATCTCCTGGTCGACGCCCAACAGCTGAACCACGCGCATCACCGGGGGCTGCACGTTGACGCAGCTAAAACGCTTACCATGATCAGCTGCGTGGTGTGCGGCGCCCACAAGCACGCCAATGCCCGTCGAATCGATGTAGCTCACCTGGGCAAAATCGAGCTCAACGGCCTCAGTGGGCTGCTCGAGCGCCAGGTCGATGGCATTGCGCAGGCTATCGGCGTTAGAGATATCGATCTCACCGGTCACCTTAATGGTGTAGAGCTCTGGCGTGGGGTTTGTGGAAATACCCAAATCCATGTATACGCTCCTTTACGTATCGAAAGTGCGGATAGTACTAGGCGCGGACTTGCGGGGCCCTACGCGTTAGGCGCGCTCGGCACGCGCAAGCTCGGCAGCGACAAGCTTAACGGCCAGCACCAGCACATCGAGCGCGGCCTCCAGGTCCTCGACCGTGGGATAGCTCGGCGCGATGCGGATGTTGGTGTCGCGCGGGTCCTTGCCATAGGGCCAAGTGGCACCGGCCGGCGTGAGCTTGACGCCCAGGTCGGCGCAAAGCGCGGCGACCTTTTGGGCCGAGCCCTCGGGACCATCGAAGCTTACAAAGTAGCCGCCGCGGGGGTGCGTCCAGGTGGCGCAGCCCGTGTCGCCCAGGCCCTCGGTGAGCTTGCGCTCGACGGCCTCAAAGCGCGGGCGCAGGAACTCGGCATGCTTTTTCATGTGCTCCTTAACCGCCTCGATGGTGGGAAGGAAGCGCACGTGACGCAGCTGGTTGAGCTTGTCGGCGCTGATGAGGCCAGCCTTCAGGCGCTTGGAGAACTCCGCGATAACCGCGGGGCTCGCACCGATAAAGCCGATGCCGGCGCCCGGGAAGGTGATCTTGGACGTCGAGGCAAAGGCCACCACACGGTCCTCGGTGCCCGCCGCGCGAGCGAGGTCAAAGATGTTTGCGAGCTCGTCGGTCTCGTCGTACAGGTCGTGCACGCAGTAGGCGTTGTCCCAGAAGATGCGAAAATCGGGCGCGGCCGTGGGCATCTCGACCAGGCGACGCACGGTGTCCTCGCTAAAGGTGATGCCCGTGGGGTTGGAATACTTGGGCACGCACCAGATACCCTTGATGGAATCATCGGCGGCAACGAGGCGCTCAATCTCGTCCATATCGGGGCCGTTGTCGGTCATCGCGACGGGAACGTTCTCGATGCCCAGGTCGGCGGTGATGCCAAAATGACGGTCGTAGCCGGGGACGGGGCACAGGAACTTGACCTTCTTGCCGTCGTGCGCGGCCTCGTAGGCATCCCAGGGCTCGCTGCCGCACGAGCCGCAGCGCCAGAACATGCCGGCGATGTCATGCTCGATCAGGAGGCTCGATGAGCCCAGCACGAGCGTCTGCTCGGCGGGGCAGCCCAGGAACTCCCCTGCCAGCTTGCGAGCCGAGGGAATGCCCTCGAAGCAGCCGTAGTTGGAGCAGTCGACATTGCCGTCGTGCAGATCGGCATCGGCATTGAGGATATCGAGCATGGGTCGAGAGATGTCCACCTGGGAGGGCGACGGCTTGCCGCGGGCCATGTCGAGCGCCAGGCCCTTGGCCTTGACCTCGGCGACCTCGGCTTTGAGCGCCTCGATGGCGGCATCGAGTTCGGTGGTTTCCATCTTCTGGTAGATCGTCTGCATGGGGTGCGACCTTTCGCGAAGCGGTACGTTGCAGTTCGTCTAAGTATAGACCGCCATCGTCGCAACGTTATGAAGCCGTGATAGATTAAGTTCATCGCAATCAATTACGAATCGCCGCGCATGCCGGCGTGGGGCGCCCAAGGAGGCACTATGGAGTACGGATCGTTTCAGGCCGAGGAATTCGGCGACTTGCAGCGCCTGGTCGACGGACTGTTTTACGACCGCCACGCCATCGACCGCCTGGATCTGATCGTACAGGCCGAAATCTTGGACCTGGCGCCCGACCTCATGGAGATCGTGAACCTTTTGCCGCCCGGCTACTACGACCGCCAGTCACTTTGCGACCAGCTCAACTCCGCCTTGGCCGCCCACGGCTGGGGCGCCGTCTACGGAACGGTAGAATAAGCCTCGAGGCCGGCGATTTGGCCCGCTTCCCGACCTTGGCGAGGCTTGTTTTAGGGCTTGTGGCCAAAAAAGGGCAAATATGAGTACTGTTACCTTTTTAGTAGCAGCGATTCTTGGTCGAAATCGGCAAAACTCGACTTGAAACTTCCTAATCACCGTCAGCTAGCGCCAAATTGGAAGTCGATGGTCACTCATTAACGTACAGTTCTTATAACTTTGTTCATTATTTTCCGCACCTAAAATGATACGCCGTTTGTGACAGTACTCACAAACGGCGTTTTTTGACCACTGGCGTGTCTGGCAGGCGGCAAGCACCGCCCGAATCCGCATTTTGAACGCGCCCGAATCGGTTCTGGAGCCGGTTTTCGCGCTCTTACTCGTCTTTGGGCGAGGGATGCTTGCAGACCACGCTCATGTAGATCATGCCGAGCACGGCTGCGGTGACCGAACCGGCGAGAATAGCGGCCTTGGCTGCAAGAACCTCAAACTGGGCCGTCGGGAAGGCGAGGCCGCTGATGAGGATCGACATGGTAAAGCCGATACCGCCCAAAATGCCCACACCGGCGATCATGTGCCAGTTGACATTATGCGGCAACTCGGAAATCTTGAGTTTAACCAGGGCAAACGTCATGCCAAAGATACCGATCGGCTTGCCCAGCAGCATGCCAAAGTACACGCCGAGCGTCACCGGGTCGGTGAGCAGCGTGCTCATGTCCACGCCCACCAGGCGAACCTGCGCGTTCACGAACGCAAAGATCGGCAGGATCACGAAGTTGACCGGCGTGGAGATCAGACGCTCCATGCGGATGAGCGGCGGGGTTACGCGGTGCATGACGCGCTCGACCTTGGTGGTCGAGACGGTAAAGTCATGCTGGCCCAGGATGTGCGCCTCGTCGTCGTAGCGATCATCGAGCAGCGGCAGGCACTCGCCCAGCCAATCGGTGAGGCTATCGAGCTTGACACCGCACTTGGCCGGGATGGTAAAGGCCAAGATGACGCCAGCAAGCGTAGCGTGCACGCCGCTCTTGAACATGCAAAACCACAACAGCAGACCCAGTACCGAATACGGGGCAAGGCGGTAGTGCTGCGTCTTGTTGAGCCACACGAGCGCGCAGGTCACAAGCGCGGCGGCGCCCAACCAAAACGGATTGGGGCTCTGACCGTAGAAGATGGCGATGGCGGCGATGGAGATGAGGTCGTCGGCGATAGCGAGCGTCGAGAAGAACACGCGCACGCCGTTGGGCACGCGATTGCCCAAAAGCGACAGCACGCCCAGCGCAAAGGCAATATCGGTTGCCATGGGGATGGCCCAACCGTTGCGGGCGCCGGCATGGTTAAAGATCAGGTAGATGCAGGCGGGAACGACAACGCCGCCCACGGCCGCCAGCATGGGAAGCATGGCCTGACGCGGATTCTTGAGCTCGCCGACCGTCATCTCGTACTTAAGCTCAATGCCCACCAACAAAAAGAAAATCGCCATGAGGAAGTCGTTGACGAAAAGCTCAACGGTGAGACCGGCCGTAAGGTTTCCCAGACCCACATACAGCGGGGTCTCCAAAAAGTGATGGACGGCCTCGTAGGCATCGGTATTGGCGCAAATGACGGCGGCGATGGCGGCGAAGACCATGACGGCGGCGGAAATCGTGCCGTTCTCGGCGATGCGCTCCCAGATGTCGTGACGTTCAAAGCGCTTGCGCTCACGAACGTTGAACAGCTGCTCAGTTGCTGCCATGGGCGGCTCCTTTCACGGGAAAGCTCCCGTCTTAAAAAAGCACGGCCCGCCCAAGTGGCGGCGCCGCGCTCTAACGTATTACGCTTGCATCTAGCCTACCCTGCACGACAAGCACGCAGGCGTGGCCGAAAAGCGGAACCACAGGTTGAACATTATTTGTTCAACGGCACGGGCATACCTGTCCAAGAGACGACGCGGCGCCGTGCACAAAAAACGACCGGAGCGCGGGGCGTCCGCGGTCCGGTCGTGGCGTTTGGTCAACTAAACCTAGCAGGCGGCCATGATGGGGGCAGCGACCTGCTTCTTACGGGAGAGGACGCCCGGCATCCAGACGCCGTCGTGCTCGTCGGCAATGCCCAGGCCCTTCTGAGCGGCCTCGGTCTCGCCCTCGAGCAGGACCTGCGAGCCCTCCTCCATGATGTCAGTGATGCACAGGACGATGCCGTCGGCACCTTTCTCGGCGGCGTAGGCGCGCATGGCCTTGCGAATCTCGTCGATCATGCCGAGTGCGCGGGTCTTGTCGACAGTCTCGTACTGGCCGATGAGCAGCTTCTTGCCGGCGGGCTCGAACATCTTGATGTCGTTGCCGACCATCTCGGCTGCGGTGAAGGAGCCGGACGGGCGGGTGAGGAAGACTTCCATGCCAAACTTGACCGGGTCGACGCCCACCTGCTCGCCGAGCTTGGCGGCGACGGCGCGGTCGACATCGGTGGTGGTGGGGCTCTTGAGCATGAGCGTGTCGGTCATCATGGCCGAGAGCAGCAGCTTAGCCTGGACGTCGGAAAGCTCAACGCCGAGCACGCCGGCGAGCTTGGTGACGATGGTGCAGCTGGAGCCCCAGGGCAGGCAGATGTAGTGCAGCGGGCCGGCGGTCTCGAAGTCGCCGATGCGGTGATGATCGACAACGCCAAAGACCGTGGCGTCCTTAAGGCCGGCGACAGACTGGGCGGACTCGTTGTGGTCGGTGAGGACGACGAGCTGGCCGGCCTCGACGGACTCGATCACGCGGGGCTCGGCAATGCCGGCGTCGGCAAGCAGCTTGGCGGACTCGGCCGGAAGCTGACCAAGGGCGCAGGCCTCGTAGGTGTTGCCGGCATACTCAACCTGGTTGAGCAGCTGGGACAGGACGACGGCGCTCATGATGGCGTCGTTATCGGGGTTCTGGTGACCAAAGACAAGAACGTTTGCCATGGATATCCTCCACTTGATATGTGTACTTGGACGTAGCTATGGTAGCACGCTGACGCCGAACCCTTGGGCACGGAAGGGCCGCGGCACAATTTGGAGCAGGCGTTGGAGCAAAGTCTATCCCTTTCGCACCATGTTGGTGCAAAGTAACCTGGCCTCCTTGCACTAGCTATTTGCCGGCGGCGCGCAGGGCTACGTAGGCGGCACCGATGATGCCGGCGTCGTTGCCGAGCGAGGCGACCTTAATGGGCGTCTCGCGCGAGGCAGAAAGCGCGTACTGCTTAAAGTGCTCTCGGGCCTTGTCGAGGTAGACATCGGCCGAGGCGGATGCGCCGCCGCCGATCAGGAACATCTCGGGGTCGACCACGTTGGCGATAAGCGCCAGAGCGCGACCGAGATAATCGGCCATGGTATCGACCGCGGCCAGCGCGAGCTTGTCACCCTCGCGGCAGGCCTGGAACACGTCCTTGGAATCGGAGGGGCCGGTGAGCTCGATGGGCTCGACGCCCGCCTTCTCGCACTCGGCAAGGTAGTTGCTCACCACGCCGGTGGCGCTGGAATACTGTTCCAGGTGGCCATGGCCGCCGCAGCCGCAGGTGCGCTCCTCGGCAGGATTCAGGCACATGTGGCCGATCTCGCCGCCGGCGCCCACGACGCCCGACACCACATCGCCGTTGACGATAACGCCGCCGCCCACGCCGGTACCGATGGTGACCATCACGACGTTCTGCACGCCCTTGGCAGAGCCGAGCCAGGCCTCGCCCATGGCAGCGGCGTTGGCATCGTTTTCGTACTTAACGACCGCGTCGGGGCAGTGCTCCTGAATGGCGATCCTCAGCTCGGGCAGGTTAATGGCAATGTTGGCCTTAACCTTGGCGTCGCCCGAAGCCGGGATGGGACACGGAACGGCCAGGCCAATGCCCGCCACAAAGGCGCGCGGAATCTGCGCCTTGGCGACCACCTGGTCAATAGCCTCGGTCACCGCGGCAAAGCCCGCAGCGTCAACGATGGGAGGCGTGGGCACGCTGGCCTTGGCAAGCAGGTTGCCGTCCTCGTCGAACAGGCCCTCCTTAACCGAAGTGCCGCCAACGTCGATGCCGATGTAGTACTGCTTAGGTTCCATGGGAGCCCACCTTTCTCGTTTAAACATTGCCTGTATGGTACCGCTCCCCAGGCAAAAACCTGTCAAAAAGGGACAGGTTTGTTTTGGCAGGTTTTATCTGGGAAAACGCAAGGCATGAGATTTGGTTCGCTGGGCGGCAAAACGGCCCAACCCCATCTTCGAGCCGATCAATTTGCTCAATA
>CABRZC010000015.1 GCA_902475375.1 uncultured Collinsella sp.
CCATCCTCGCAGTATCCGGTTCTCAAGGTGCACGCCTGCGCGGTCCATCCGGTTCCACCGGGCCGCGCGGCAAGGAGATATATTGCCAGACCGGAGGGGCCCCGGGGGCGGGAATCTGGCACTCCATATTTTGTTCACAAATGAATTCATCCTTCAGTTGTTCCACTGAAGTCATGTCTGAAGCATCGGCTTCTGGTATTGGCGATGACCAGCTGGTTTATAGGTGTTGAGGCGTCGGCCATCTCTGCTGGGCTACTTTACTCTAAAGACATTAGGTTTTGGTTTCCTGTCGGTAAAAGGCTGGTTTTGGCCGCCAGGCGTCCTTATATATAGAGAAGATCTGGTTCGAACCCGCGTCGCGACAACAAATAAGCGACCGGCATCCGCCAGTCGCTTTTCTATTCTATGGTGGGCCATCAGGGGTTAGGGCCCGCTGCGCGGGCGGCCGCTGCGGCGCTTTCGCGCCTCGCGCGCTGCGCTGGCAAACGCTCGCGCGTTTCCTCAGCTCCGCGCCCTTTCGGGTTCGAACCCATGAAGGGGTGACAAAAAAGACGGCCAACCGAAGTTGACCGTCTCAACAATCTTTGGGTGGGCCGTCAGGGGTTCGAACCCTGGACCTTGGGATTAAAAGTCCCCTGCTCTGCCAGCTGAGCTAACGGCCCGCGGGTGGCATTGTACCACGGTCTGGGACTATTCCCAACTCCATTGGCCGTTCTGGAAAATCACAACTTCGCGTCCATCGGGCGTAATGCCTACAATATCGATGTCGTCCGTGCCAATCATAAAGTCGACGTGCGTGCTCGAAACGTTGACGCCATGCTCAATGAGCTCCTCTTTGGACATATCATATCCACCCTCAATGCACTCGGGGAAGCCGACTCCCAGTGCAAGATGGCAGCTGGCATTCTCGTCATAGAGCGTGTCATAGAACAGGATGCCGCTTTCGCGAATCGGCGTGTTCTTGGAAATGAGCGCAACCTCTCCCAGATGAGCAGCGCCCTCGTCAGTATCGATGATACTTGCGAGTGTCGCCTTTCCCACACGGGCGTCGTAATCCACCACACGACCGTTCTCGAACTTGATCCAAAAATCATCGACCTTGTTACCGTGATGGATAAGCGGCATTGCGGAATAGACGATTCCGTCAGCACGCATACGATCGGGCGAGGTGAAGACCTCCTCGGTGGGGATGTTGGGGAAGAAGGGGTGACCGTCGGGGGTCTCGCCCTTACCGCCGGCCCACTCATGCCCCTTCGTCATACCAATTACCAGGTCGGTTCCATTCGAAGCGGTATAGCGCAGGCAGTCGAAACGATTTTCGTTCAGAAAGCGCAGGTTCTTTTCAAACGCCGCATCGGGAAGCTCCCAGTCACTCCCCGGATCTTGGCCGTCAGCACGGGCGGTATGCAGAATCGCAATCCATAGTTTATAGATTGCAACCTCATCGGCGTCTCCCGGGAACACCTCGCGCGCCCAAGCCACGACCGGCGCTCCGGCAATGCACCACGGGTTGATGTTGTAATCCAGTCCGCGGCGGAAAATCTTGCACTGCGTGTTCCTCGCCTTGGAAGCGGCAGCGGGCTTGGCAGGATCGATGCCCTTGAGAGCGGCGGGGTCAGCACCCTCGATAAAGATAAAGCAGGCACCGTCCTGGGCCAGAGAATCCAGCTGTATGCGCTTCCACTCGGGCGTCTGCCCAAAATAGCTTTTCTCGACATGCTCGTACGCAAGCCTCGTCACGGCGTCGTCGGCCCAGATGACCGTCACGTGACCGGCACCGGCGTCATAAGCCTCCGCAACCACCACGCGCGCAAATGATGCGCACTCGACGGGAGACTGAACGACGACCTCCTGGCCGGGCTTAACGTTTACACCCTTGCGGACAACGAGACGCGCATAATTTTTAATCTTGGGCTCAAGGGTCTTCATGCCCTCAAGAGCTTCCTCGACCGTTAGGGCAGCTCGAATCATGTGCCACTCCATCTATCTACAGAACAGTAAAAAGGCGCGCCGCAAAAACGACGCGCCTTATATCTTAGCGATATGTATGGATACAAACGCTACTTCTTCTTGGAGTCCTTCTTGTCCTCCTCGGCAGCCGAGCGCTCGATAAGAGCGTTGAGCTTGTTCTCGGACATGCCCTCGGCCTGCGCGCGGTACATGTTGCGCAAGGGACGAATACGAACGAAGTCGTAGATAAAGTCACCCAGGATGATGACATAGGACAAAACGATGCCGACCATCTGAACAGGACTGGACACCGTGCCGCCGGGAGCGAAGTAGAGCGAAGCCCAAATTGCCACGACGAGTACCATGCCGATGGCGAGCACGGCCCACCAGATACGACGGCGCTTGGTGTAGTCCTCATCCTGCTTGAGAAGAATATTCGACACCGTATAGATACGATCCTCGCGAGCACGCTGCTTGGCCTTGCGGGCGCGCTTCTCCTCCTTGGAAAGGCCTTCCAGGTTTTCACCCTTCTCGAGCTCTTTGCGGCGAGCTTTAGACGAAGCCGGCACGACGCGAACGGAGCTCGCTGCTTGGCGGGCGGGTTTAGCAGATGCGGCGGACTTGCGCGCAACCCCGGTAACTTCGTGGGATTGCGTGCGCTTGTTCGTGGCGCTACGGGTACTCACTTATGCGTTCTCCTTCATGCTTGTGAACTGGGAGCCCGTGATGATCTGGAAGGCCTCGCGATAGCGCTCGGACGTGCCATCGATGACCTCGGCGGGCAGGTGCGGGGTCTCCCCCGTCATATCCCAGTTGGCCTTGAGCCAATTGCGGACGAATTGCTTGTCGTAGCTAGGCTGGATCTTGCCCTCCTCGTAGCTGGCGGCGGGCCAGAAACGGCTGGAGTCGGGCGTGAGGCACTCGTCGATCAGCGTGACCTTGCCATCGATAACACCAAACTCAAACTTGGTGTCGGCAATGATGATGCCACGGGTCGCTGCATACTCGGCAGCAGCCTTGTAGATCTTGAGAGACAGATCGCGAATCTGCGTGGCGATGTCCTCGCCAACGATCTCGCAGCAACGCTCAAACGAGATATTCTCGTCGTGATCACCGATCTCGGCCTTCGTGGACGGCGTGAACAGCGGCTCGGGAAGCTTGGAAGCCTCGGTCAGACCCTCGGGCAGCTGGATGCCGCAGACGGTGCCGTTCTCGTCATAGGTCTTCTTGCCCGAACCGGTCAGATAACCGCGGACGATGCACTCGATAGGAATCGTCTGGGCCTTCTTGACCAGCATGGCGCGGCCTGCGAGGTAGTCACGATACTCGGCAAACTCCTCGGGGAAATCCGCCGGATCGATGGAGACGAGGTGGTTGGGGACGATATCGGCAAACTTATCGAACCAGAATGCCGAGATGCGATTGAGCACCTCTCCCTTAAACGGAATCTCGTCGGGAAGAATGAAGTCGAACGCAGAAATGCGGTCGGTGGCGACCATCAGCAGGTTTTCACCGGCATCGTAAATATCACGAACCTTGCCACGGGAATCCGGACGACGCTCCATCGTTGTCACGTGAGTCACTCCTTACCTAAATACGACAGAAATGCGGGTTCTTTCCCGCATGTTTTCGCAAACCCGGAGCGGCAGGAACGCGACCCCTCCTTCACCGAATAGCGAAAAGCTAGTGCTCCATTGTAGTAGATGCCGCGTCCGCCGTGTGCTCGCGAGGCAGATGAATCGTAAAAGTCGTACCCTTTCCAAGCTCCGACTCCACGGATATGTAGCCATGGTGACGCTCGACGATTTGCTTGGTCACGGCGAGGCCAACGCCCAGGCCGCCGGCTTCGCGGGCGCGGCTGGCATCTGCGCGCCAAAATCGCCCGAAGATGCGCGACAGGTCGTCCTTGGCAATACCGATACCGGTATCCGAAACGGCAATACTGACATGCTTGCGGTCACTGAGCACCGACACCACGACCCAACCGCCCTCGGGGGTGTAGCGCATGGCGTTGCTCATGAGGTTGATGACGCACTGCGTGATCATATCGGGATCGGCCTCGACGACATCGTCGTGACCTTGGGTCTCGTCAGCAAAGCGCAAGCGCAGATCGCGGTCAACAAATAGGCGCTCCTGAGCGTTGACGATAGACCGCACAAAGGGAACCATGTCCA
Organism: uncultured Collinsella sp.; assembly: GCA_902475375.1. GTDB lineage: Bacteria > Actinomycetota > Coriobacteriia > Coriobacteriales > Coriobacteriaceae > Collinsella. The sequence continues at coordinate 4,125 of CABRZC010000015.1, forward strand.
CCGGTTCGAGATTGAGCGGCGCCGTGCTGTTTTCCATACGCGATAGGTCGAGCATCTGCTGCACCAAACGAGCCAGGCGGCGCGTCTCGGAAGCAACCGTCTCCAGATGCTCGTCGTCGGTGGGATACACGCCGTCCTGCATGGCCTCGACCGTTGCAAGCATGGCCATAAGCGGCGTGCGCAGCTCGTGTGCGACATCCGAGGTCAGGCGCTTTTCGTGCTTCATATCTTTCTCGAGCGAGGTGGCCATCTCGTCAAAGGTCTCACCCAGCTGATCGATTTCATCGTCGCCGCGCAAACCGGTACGAGCGGACAAATCGCCGTCGCGAATTTGCTTGGCCGTGCTGGTTATACGATGAATCGGTCTGGTAAGCATGCGCGACACGAACGATCCGATAACAACCGAGATGCAGACCGCAACAACCGCGGCAAGGGCCATGGCGTTAAAAGTCTTCTCCCTAAACGCAGAATCCGCCTTGGTGAGCAGAGCATCGGAGCCGATGGCCCATAGCTTTACCTGTCCGACATGCTCGCCAGAAGACGTTATGATTTCGACGTTGGCGACGCTATCGGAATCGGTGGGCGCCGACGAGACCGGGCTATGCGAGGCCTTTTTACCGCTCGAGCTGCTCGACGGCGATTCGCTCTCGCGCACATCGGCGGTCGCACTTGCCGAAGGCCATGAGTCGTCATAGACGACAACACCCTTTTTGTTGACGACCTGCATACTCAGGTCATCGGACACCAAACTCGATGTCGCGACCGTGCGCAGCTCGCCCGCAGTCCAGCTGCCGTTTTCCTCATACGACGTCGCAAGCTTTTCGGCAGCAGAATTGGCGATCTCGACGATATTGGAGCGCGTGTAATCCGAAAAGACGGTGCCCCACACAACGGAGACAACGCCCACCAGCACCAATACCGTCATGAGCGACGTCAGGGCAAAAGCCAATGCCATGCGCGAGGGATAGCTCATCGCTGGCCGTGAATCGGAACGAGGCGTGTTCCAACTCGCCTTGGAACCCGCCTCGTTCTCCTGCTTGTGCTTTTGTCCAATTTCAAAGCGCGCAGGTGTCATATGTGATTTCCCTATTTCTCGTCCGACTTATCGGTCTTGGCCGGAGCCTCAAAGCGATAACCGACGCCGTGAACGGTGTAGAGCCACTTAGGCTTCTTGGGGTCATCGCCCAGCTTGGCGCGAAGGTTCTTCACATGACTGTCGATGGTGCGCTCATAGCCCTCAAAGTCGTAGCCGAGCACCTTCTCGACCAGCTCCATGCGGTTATAGACGCGACCGGGATGGCGAGCAAGCGTGGTGAGCAGCTTAAACTCGGAAGCAGTCAGGTCCACTTCCTTGTCCTCGACCAAAATCTTGTGGCCCGAGATATCGATGACCAGATCGCCAAAGTCGAGCACCTCAACGGCGGGCTCATCGGCCTGGTGAGCACGGCGGAACAGGGCACGGACGCGGGCGACGAGCTCGCGAGGCGAGAACGGCTTGATCAGGTAGTCGTCGGCACCAAGCTCGAGGCCGATGATGCGATCCTCAATCTCGCCCTTGGCGGTAAGCATGATAATGGGCACATCCGAGGTATCGCGAATAGTGCGGCAAACGCGCTCGCCGGGAATCTTGGGGAGCATAAGGTCGAGCACAACCAGGTCGAACTGGTGCTTCTCGAACTCCTCGATCGCAGACTGGCCGTCGCCGACGCCAACAACCCAGTAGCCCTCGCGCTCGAGATAGGCAGCGACAGCGTCACGGATTGCCTTCTCGTCCTCGACCAGCAGAATCTTTTTTGCATCTGAAGCCATAACACGGCCCCCCTGTCTCAATTAGCTAAGAACAAGCCCATTTTAACGCACCTATGCCCACCGAGCACCGCTACAGCGCAGCGGCTCGGCGGGCGGCACTCACAATTACAACGCGTTTATTCCCCCGTTGGCGCCCTTTTAACCCCTCGGCGCTAAAGAGAGAACAGGCGGGCGGTAACCGTCTCGGGGATTCCTTGGCTATTACGCACCGTGGCATAGGTTAAAAACGTATTCGATTTACCCGCCGTAGCTGGATAATCGCCATATTCGAGAGCGCGGTCGGGCGACAGCAGCGAACCATAGGTTTTGGCGGAGGTATCGATCAGAAAATGCGATGCCTGAACCTTAACCAGGTATTTGCCTTTTCTGCCGGCAGCACACGCAAGCGGCTCGCGCGACAGGAATAGGAACGTCCCATTCTCGTTACCGATATAGGTGCCCATGTTGCCTAGGCTCCCCACGCCGCTATAGGTGGCCTCGATGGAGAACACAAATGTGTCGCCCATATATACGGCCTCGAAGGGAGACACCGATGAGGGAAGGACCAGCTGAGCCCTCTTGGTATTGTTGCCGTCCGTCAGGTCGATCGCCGTCATGCCGTAGTAGACGCCCTCGTCGTTGCGCACACGCGGGGAAATGGTCAAGATGCCGTCACTCACACGCGGGGCGGATGCAAAGCGGCCCGTTGACTTCCAAATGGCCTCGGCCTTTGCCTCGTCGAGCGAGCGGCGGTAGCAATACGAGTCGTGACTCGTCTTTTTGCCGCCCGCCGAAGGCATCTTGTACCAAATGACGGACGATTCAAACGCCGTAAACAGCGGCGGGTCGTAGTCCTTGCCGCCTCGGTCGAGCTCGACCACATCGCCGACAAGCGACGCACCTGCCGTATTTTGCGCATAGAGCTTCCACGATGCGTTCGCAAAGTTCATTTCGACCCAAGCAAACACGCCATCGCCGGCTCGGACATCGTAAAACGAATACCCTGCACCTTCGACGGGATCCTCGATGAGCGTTGTGAGCGAACCGTCGCCCAGGTTGAGCACACCGAGTGTGTTGGCATGCCGCGCCGATGCGGGCGCCATCATCGCCGCGGCGTAATCGCCGTCGCAGTAGTACAGCAGCGTACCCAGAGGCAATGTCCATGAAGCTGCAGGCTCGAGGTCGATTTCGACAGCCTCGTACTCATCCGTAATCGAGACAATCTTTGAATCGTCCTTGATAACCTGCGGCTCGCCGGCGGCATCATCGCTGGTGCCCGTTTTTTTCGAGCATCCGGCAAGCACCGTGGCAGCGCCCGCGGCAGCTCCACCGAGCACAAAGCCGCGGCGCGATATTCCGTTCTTGATGTGGTCGGCGATACCCATTAGGCGATCTCGGCGCGAGCGGCCTCGATAGCGCGTGTAAGCTGGTCGGCGCAGGAGGTCTTTTTCATACCGCAGGTATTACCGGCGAGAACCTCGATTACGCGATCGGCAGGAGCACCCTCGACCAGCTTGGAGATAGCCTTGAGGTTGCCGTCGCAGCCGCCGGTAAACTCAACGCCCATCACCTTGTTGCCGTCATCGGAAAGGTCAAGGTGGATATTGCGAGAGCATACACCCTGAGGCTTGTAGTCAAAACTAATCATTGAGATCCCCTCTCAGAAAGAAATTTCAGACGTCTATTATCCCCGCCTGGGCCGACTTATTATCGTAAGCACCGATTCAACATCCTACGATGCATAGATTAGTGGGGGCAAGATTAGCAGCCCGTACCCTGTGCGTGGACTGTGCGCTTCTCCCGATACATATTGTGGTCGGCGACGCGATATACATCGGCCAGCGTATTTCCAGCCGTCTCGACGGTCGCCACGCCAATCGATGCGCTGACCGTCAGGGCCTCATCGCTTACCGCGGCAAGACCGAGACGAAGATCCTGTTCCAGCCCGAGCGCAGACTCATTGTCAGTATGGGGACAAACCAGCAAAAACTCGTCGCCGCCAACGCGCATCGGCAGGTAATCCGCACCAGCCACCCGCCGCAGCACGGACGCCGTCCGTCGCAGCAGTTCATCCCCCATCTCGTGACCGTAGATATCGTTGGTCCGCTTGAGATAATTGCAGTCCAACATAATCACGCTCACGGGCAAGCCCTCGTTTACCAGGCTATCTCCGCGCGATTCAAGGTAGTTGCGGTTGCGAAGCCCCGTCAGTTTGTCTTGGTATGTCAGCTCCTCGGCATGCTTGACCATCGATATGTTGTGCGTCGCCACGACGACCGACTCCAACCGGCCTTGCTCATCGCGATGCTGGGGGACAACCTGTAGCGAGTACCAAGCACCTCGACAATCTCGCACCTCGACAGCCAAATACGGTACGCCCTCCATACGCTCACGAAGCGTACTTATATCTACGAGTCCCACAACCGCTTCGCGGCTTTCGGGACTCACGATATCCCGGCAGACTGTGTCCATAAAGTCATATGCCTCGTTGTGCTCGGCAAATATCTTCGCTATCGCCGACGACATATTGATTCCCTCGATTTCGAGGGTATCGAGATACAAAAGGAAGGTCGAATCGTAGATGGCGCTTATGGCATTGATAATGCCGAGCTGTTTATCCTTTTCGACCAAATTGCGGTGGTCAACGATATTTCGAGCCAACAGCACCACGACCCAAAACGCAAGGCACACCAAGACGCCGGCGGCGACAAATGAAATCCTGTCAGACATGACCTCAGATTTGGGATACAGCGCAAACAGGCGGAAGTCCTTATATGCCGCACGCACGGCGTACCATTTGTCTCCTCGATATTCGATGGGCGTCAGGCCGTCGTCTTTCCACTCAACCCCTGCGCTGGTGAGGAGTCGGGCGAGCGACACATCGGCATCGGCGCTGTTGGATGAGACAATCTCCGCATCCTCCATAACAAGCACCATGGGGCCCTGGTGGAAGGTGTTGTTCGCAAGCACATCGGCTATGGCATATGAATAGTCGTCCGCCGTATCGGGAACAAATGAGCGGTATGCCAGGGCAACGCCGTCGCCATACGGAACAGCACAGACGGCAAAAACAACACCACGGCGCTCGACGACAGTTGAGTAGGACACTTTGGAACCTTGATACATCGATGCGACCGACGAACAGGCCAGCTCCTCTCGCCACAACATGAGCGGATCGCGACCATCGATGTCGTAGTGGGCGGCCATATGACCGTCGGCATCCATGACCATCAGCCCCGAAAGGTTCTCGGAATGAACAAATTGCTCGATAAGATCGTCGTTGACCTCAACGCGATCAGAGGACAGGAACGTCGCAAACGATTCGACCGCGGCGAGCAAATCGTGCGTCGTCTCGATTTTTCTCCCCTGTTCGTAGCGGTCATATTTTTCGCAAGCGTTTTCCAAAAACACTATGGTTTCTTGGCCAAACCCAAGCGTTTTTTCGAGGCAGCGATGGGTTCCAACCGCATACAACAGGCCTAATAAGACAGCGCTGACAATAACGCTGACAGCTATGACGGTCAGAATCTTTCGACGCAAGCGGTGCTTGTCATTTGTCATGATGCCGCTCCTTGCCCGCCCGTCGTCGCTCCTGTCTTGTAATTGTCCACAATGCGCTCTATCGTGCCGTCTCGATCCATGGCAAACAATGCAGTATTGAGATCCTTTACGATCGGTCCTTCATAGCTGTCATCAAATGCAACGCCCAGGTCAACCGTCATAACGTTGTCGGCAAACACACGATAAACGCCGGGATACTGGGCGACGAGTCGATCAAGCGATTGAACGTCCGCCATCCAACAGTCGACATACCCTTTGGCGAGGGCGGCTTTGCAGAGTTCGGCAGAACCATACGATTTGATTTGCACGTCCGGCGAGATTTCCAGATCCCCTGCGAGCAATCGGCGTTCGCTCACCGAGCCCGCAATCACCGCGATGGTCTTGCTTCCATCGAGATGCGCCAAGGACTTGATGCCACTCGTTTTCTTGGCGGCAACCGAGACCGTCACGGTTAGATACGGCTCGGTCCAGTAATACTTATCCTCGCGATAACAAGGAGAATAATCACACCACAGGCAATCGATATCACCGTTTTTGAGCAGCCGGTCGCGATCGTTCCAGTCAATATCGACAAACTGTGGCTTAATCCCCGCACGCTTGCAGGCCTCGCGGGCGATGTCGATATCGGTACCGGCGTAATCGCCCGTGGTATCGACATACACATAGGGGTCGTTATCCGTAACGCCGATTTTGAGTACCGGGAGATCTTTGTCGGCTTCATTCGAGGAGGAAGAACTGCTTCGAACGGTATACGTCAGGGCGGCCACACAGGCGGCAACAAGGAGCATGAGCGTAAACGAGACGATGGCGGCTCGCTTGGTGCGTCCGGGCACGCGCCTCCCTTCATCGAAACAGCAGTCAGATTTTATTGTATACCCGGGGCTGATGCGGCAATAAAAAAGCGCCTCACCCAAGATGGGCAAGGCGCCAAAGGTTGAAATGCATCCGCAAGCGGTCGAATTAGGTTAACCCTACTCGAAGTTCAGCTGCTCCAGGCGGTCGAAGACCGTGTCGATGCGGGTGAGGAAGTCCCACGGATCAAAGATCTCGTCGAGTTTCTCCTGGCTGACGGTGCAGCGCGGATCGGCCTCGAGACGCTCCTTAAAGGTGGGGCCGGAGACACAATCCTGTACCTCGTGCCAGGTTGCCATGGCGTTCTCCTGCACAATGGCGTACGCGTCCTCGCGGGTGATGCCCGTGTCGACGAGGGCGAGCAGGACCTTGGAGGAAAAAATGAGGCCGCGTGTCTTGTTGAGGTTGGCCATCATGCGAGCGGGATACAACTGCAGGCCGTCGATAACGCGGATGAGGCACTGGAACATGTGGTCGAGTGCGGTGAAGCTATCGGCCTGGGCGACGCGCTCGGCAGAGGAGTGCGAAATGTCACGCTCGTGCCACAGGGCGACGTTGTCGAAGGCAACCTGCGCGTTGGCCTTCACGACGCGCGACAGGCCGCAGACCTTCTCCATGGTGATGGGGTTGCGCTTGTGCGGCATGGCGGAGCTGCCCTTTTGACCCTTACGGAACGGCTCCTCGGCCTCGAGCGTATCGGTCTTCTGCAGATTGCGAACCTCGGTAGCGATGCGCTCGCAGGTGGCCGCGGTGGTGGCGAGAACGCCGGCGAGATAGGCGTGATGGTCGCGGCTGATAACTTGCGTGGACAGCGGGTCGTGAACCAGACCCAGGTGCTCGCAGACATACTCCTCGACAAACGGCTCGATGGAGCTGTACGTGCCGACAGCGCCCGAGATGGCACCGAAGGCAACATTCTTGCGGGCGTCCTCAAGACGATCCAGATCGCGCTTGAGCTCCCAGGCCCAAGAGCCAAACTTCATGCCGAAGGTCATCGGCTCGGCATGGATGCCGTGAGTACGGCCGGCGCAGAGCGTATTGCGCTCTTCGAAAGCGCGGCGCTTGCAGATCACGCCGAGCTTCTTGACGTCCTCGATAATCAGGTCACAGGCCTGAGTAAGCTGATAGCACAGAGCCGTATCACCCAGGTCGGAGCTGGTCATACCATAGTGAACCCAGCGGCTAGGCTTGGGCTCGCCCTCGGGAACGTCGGCGTCGATATATTCCTTCATGTTGGTCAGGAAGGCGATGACATCGTGGCGCGTGACTTCCTCGATCTCGTCGACCTTTGCCTTCTCAAAGTTGGCATGGTCGCGGATCCATTGGGCCTCGTCTTTGGAAATACCGATCTTGCCGAGCTCCGCCTGGGCCTCGCAGGCCAGGACCTCGATCTCCTGCCAAATGGCGTACTTGTTCTCGAGGGAGAAGATGTGTCCCATCTCCGGGCGGGTATAGCGATCGATCATAGCGGCTCCTTTTTGGTTATTGGCACGTTGGTCGTAACTCGACTATTGTACCGTGCGCAGGCGCCCGTATGAGCAACGGGCATCAACCTAACATGTTGCAGATGGAGCGGTCATGAGGACGTCCGCGTATTTGCGAAGCAAATACGCACCGGCTTCAGGCGAGCCCCTTGGCCTCACGAAGCCGCGGGGGAAACTTTGTTGAATTGGCCGTCCCCATGTCTCCCGTGCCCGGTGGAGCGGGCAACGGGACGTCCGCGTATTTGCTTCGCAAATACGCACCGGCTTCAGGCGCCTTCCGGCGCCTTCGCCTGCTCGCTACAAACGCTTCGCGTTTGCTTTACGCTCGCACCCTGGCGGGTTCGAGTCCCGGCACTTTATTGAAAAAGGCACGGCACCGTGATGGTGCCGTGCTTGTGCTTTTAACTGGAGCGGGCAACGGGACTCGAACCCGCGAGTGTCAGCTTGGGAAGCTGATGCCTTACCACTTGGCGATGCCCGCATATGTGGGGGATAGTATAACGCGGTTGTCTTGTTCTATACAAGGGTGACGATGCTTGTTTTAGCTGTGGAGAATCGTCCTACAAACAAGCCAATTGTGGAGATAGGGACCTGTAGGCTCTCCTATTTACCGTTGTCTACCTGCAGCTTTATTCCATTGTCTTTCATAGGCGCCATTTGTCAGATATCGGGCAAGCGTTTGGTCAGGTTCTGGTACTTACCCGCATGAACCTCGGGGGTAGCCTCATCCCAAGCGCCGCGGCCTCCCCGTGCGGCGCACGAGGGATAAGGAGCAGCCATGTCCAACGCACCCACGCACTCTGTCCACAGCGCAATCACAGCAGGATCGCTGCTCCTAGTCCTCTTTTTACTTTTAGGCTGCATGACACCGGATGCCGCGCTCGCCGTCGACGGTTATGAATCGCTCGGATTCCGCACTATCAGCAATGAATGCGGTCCTTTTGAAGTTGGCAAATACGAGGCACAGGATTCTTCGATTGCCTACTGCATGAACCAGGAGCGCTTTGGCCCTAGCACACCGGGCGGACCCTGGCTCACCTACAATCAGGGCTGGGTATGGCTCGAAGACGAATTCGCGGCCATCATCTGTCATGGCTACCCCACCGCCACATCCTTTGGCGGGCATAACCTATCCCCCGATCGAGCACGTGCCGCAACCCAACTTGCCGTCTGGATGCTCAACGGCACCACCCATACCGACGGATCATTCTCATATACAACCGCCCGGGGCGTCACAGAGAGGGGAAATTTTTCCGGCGACAATGAGGTCGTTGCCGCAGCGCGCTGGCTCCACGACGGCGCCAAGTCGGGAAGCATTAAAGCCGCACCGCATCGCGCGCGGCGCTATTTGGGAGCTGTGTCGGGCGGCAGTAAACGTCAAGACATGCTCTACGTGCTCCCGGCCGTCTCCGTATCCTTCCAAAAACAGTCAGCCAACGCCGCCATCACGAGCGAAAACGATACCTACAGGCTCGACGGAGCGAGGTTCGACATCTATGAGAGCGTCGGCGACAAGCGTGTCGGCAGCATCCAGATGGACAGCAGCGGTCGCGCGCAGGCGACACTTTTGCCCAACGCGGCATATTACCTGGTCGAAACCAAAGCTCCGGCGGGTTATATCCCCAGGAGTGACCACATCGCCTTTTCCACCGGCAATGACGGCGGGAATGTCGTCATCGATGAGCAGCCCGGTACCATTACCCTGCGCATCGCAAAGGTCGATGCCGCGACAGGGGCAGGCCCTCAAGTCAGCGCGTCACTTGCCGGCGCTGAGTTCACCTGCGTCTCACAGTCTACCCCGGGCTGGACGCACACCCTCACGACGGATGAGGACGGCCGGGCAACACTTACCGACATCCCCCTGGGCATCTTTAGCATCTATGAGTCGAGAGCTCCCGAGGGTTATCTGCCCTCCAATGAAACCTGGAGCTATACCATCGGTGCCGACCAGCTCGGAGACGCGGGCGTCGTTGAACTCGAGCGTCGCATCCCCAACATCCCCATCGCTTTTGACCTCGAGATTTCAAAGTTCAAGGACTGCGGTAATAGTGACGAATCTGGTGTAGAGCAGCCGGCGGAAGGCGTGGTCTTTGAAGTGGCAAGCAACACTTCGCAGCAGGTTGTTGGAACGCTGACCACCAATATCTACGGCTTCGCATCGACCAAAGACCAGGCCGGAGCATGGTTTGGCGCAGGAGAGCGCCCCGATGGCGTCAGCGGAACCATACCGTATGACCGTGCCGGCTACACCATTCGTGAGGTTGTCGACACTGTGCCCGACGGCTTTAAGCAGGCAGGGGAATGGACTATCACAGCAGAGCAGATCGCGGACGGCGCAGAGCTTCAGTACATCGTAGACAACCACGCCCTGTCGACACATCTTCAAATCGTGAAGCGCGATGCTCAGACCGGCAACGCCGTACCACGCGCTGGGTTCACCTTTCAGCTGCTCAACGGCGACCGTGAGCCCATCTCGCAAACATCCTGGCATCCCGCCCATACCGTTATGAATACCTTTACGACCGATGAAACCGGCACCGTCACCCTACCCGAATCGCTTAACCCGGGCACGTATTACATACGAGAGACTTCCGCCAAGGAACCGTATCTTGTTGGTGAAGATCTGGAGATAACGATTCCCGCCGACATGAACTTAACGCCCGTCGCGGTCGCCTCGTTTTACGACGACGCGGCAACAGGAAGCATCGAGATCGTCAAGAACGATGCCGTAGGTGGGCGCGCCCTTGCCGGTGCTGTTTTTGATATCCGTGCCGCGGGCGATATCGTGCGCCCCGACGGCAGCATTGCTGCCCTGGACGGCGAAACCGTCACATCCATCACGACCGACGAGCGGGGATTTGCGTGCGCGACTCATCTTTCACTGGGGTGCGGAACCGCCACCTATGAGGTAATCGAGGTGCAGGCACCCGAAGGTTACCTGCTCGACCAAAGCGTCCACACCGTCGAGCTGTCGTATGCCGGTCAGGAAACACCCGTGATCAATGCGCACCTCGATGTTTCTAACGACTACACCAAAATCGACATCTCCAAAGTAGATTTGACCGGCAAACAAGAAGTGGAAGGCGCCCGGCTCTCCCTCCACGGTGCCGACGGAACCGAAATTGACGCTTGGACCTCCTCTGACAAACCGCATCGCATCGAGCATCTTTTGCCCGGCACCTACACCCTGTGCGAAGTGATGCCCCCGCGCACTTACGACCTTGCCGAAGACATGACGTTTGAAATTAAGGCCACAGGAGAAGTGCAGACGGTAACCATGAAGGACGCACCCATCGAGATCGAGGGCAGAGTCGACAAGCGGCAAGAGATCGCCCGCCCTATCGGTAAGGGTCTCGTCGCCAACGGCGATGGCAAAAACCGAGCCGTGGCACAATCCGATGCGGACGGCTCCTTCTCTTATACGCTCGATGCTAAAAATGAGTCGAATACCTGGGTTGATGAATTCACCATCACTGACGATCTCGAATGCGCCAAGGAAGGCACTGCCAAACTCATCGCCATCGAAACCCCTGTCGCGACCGGGGACATCGACGGTCTTTGCAACGTGTGGTATCGAACGTCTCCAGTGGGAAGTATCGATACGGGCGAACAGACCAATGCAACGCTCAGCGCCGGGCATGACAACCCCTGGCTCGAAACGGACGAGGTCAAAAAGCTCCTAGGTGACGATTTGCGCATGGTCGATTACGGCGATTGGCATCTTTGGAAAGCCGATATCCCAACAACGGAGTCGGTCACCCTCGAGGCAAAAGAGCTCGCTCTTTTGGACGATACCGCCGTCACGGGCATTCGTCTTGAGTACGGGGCCGTATCGGCCGACTTCACGACAAGAGGCGCTGCAGAATCTTGGACCCGCGAGGACCTCAAAGACGAGCATGACGACCTTGATGATGTGAGCGCCGTCCTTGACTCGGATATTCACGGTGCCGTCATCCATATGCAGGCCGCGTCGTCTTACACGCCTCAGACCGCACTCGCCAACAGCGCTCGCGTTGACCTCTGTCGCAATGGCGGCGGTAGCAACCTTGAATCACATGACGAGGATCGCGTCATCCAGCGATGCGCCATGCCGCAAGATTTACCGGCAACGGGCTCCCTTCCCATTGCCGCCTGCCTCACCGCCTTCGTGACCTCCGGCGCCGCGGCAATCTGGTTTGCCCATCTAAAGCTGGCGTCAAAACGTCGCTGACGCAATAAAAAAGAGGCGAGCCCGTCTCCCGGCTCGCCTCTTATTCGTTCGTGGCGAAATGGCTATTCCCCAGATGCAGACCCACCGTCGATGAGCGCTTGATCGGACTCGGAGATGCCATCGGCTCCCAAACTCTGCTCGTGCTCCACTTCTTCGCTAATCGTGGACTCAGGCGTTGAGCCTTTAACGCCCACGATATACGCGGCCCCGAAACCAAGGACAATGGCGATCAGGGCCAAGATGAGATAGACAGGCCAGTGGCGCTTGATGTACGAAAACACGCAGACTCCTTATAGGTCAACCTACGAACGACGAATGACCTCGGTCACGACCTCGGACACCGTAGCGATATTTGTCGGATTGACGTTGTACGGCAGATCGTCCTCAGTGTGAGCGCATGCCAAACGTGGGCCGTCGACGCCGGCAATGGTAAGGGCGCGTCGGCTTGCCTCGAGAGCAGCATAGGCATCGGTCTTGGCATAGGGCATCTCAAATGCACCGCAATCGACATGGAACGACTTGCACACCTTGTTGACCAAGTTCATGATGCGTCGGTCACCCTTGAGCAGCTGCTGCTCGCCCTCGACCGTCACGACCGAAAGCCTACCGGCACCAATGGACTCAAGGTTGATAAAGAACACGCCGCGGAGCTTGTCGCGATGCGCGGCCAGGAACGCCTTCATGCCGGCGCCGTCGCAATCGGAAGCGCCTGTAGCCACAAACCAGATGTCGTGGCCAAGCAGCTCGTCATCGCCCATGGAGGCAACGGCAGCGAGCATATCCTCGGCGGAAGCTCCATCGGAAGACGTGGCACCGCCCTTCCAGCCGTCGTCGTCATCCTCGAAGTTATCCCACGAGCCGATACCGCGACCAGACTTCTTGGCGTCGTAATCATCCTCGACACCAAGCCAATCGCTCATGCTGTCCTGCTCGTTTTTCTTTTTGCGACCGAACAGACCGCCCAAGCCGCGCTTTTGCGGCTTGGCGGCCGGAGCGGCAGGAGCCGAGATAGTCTCAAGCGGCTGAACATCCGAGCTGACCGGCATGGGGGGAACAACCGGAGCCGATGTGGGCTCGGGCCCCTGTGCCGTCGCGAAGGGATCGTTAACCTGAGCCGAAGGGTCGGGAAGGTCGAACAGCGAGGTGCGCGAGGCGACATTGGCCTGCTGCATCGAAGGCATCGAGGGATCGGGGACCGAGGCCAGCGGAGACGCAGAGGGCATGGGAGCCGGCGCGGATGCCGGGTCGGGAACGTTCATGTTCGGGCGCGGCGACGCCTGAGACGAGATTTGAGCCATCAGAGCATCGACCGTCTCGGCCTGCGACGGAGCAGCATTGGCAACCGTGGCGCCGGGATCACTCGGCGCGGGCATGGTGAAGATCTGCGTAGAGTAGGGCCTCGACTCATCCGCCTGCGGAGCTTCGGGGGCCACGGGCTCAGGCTCTTGCTCGGAGCTGTCCGCAGCGACCTGTTCCGCCACAGATTGATCCTCGACCGTATCGGGCGCAGCGGGCTCGTCCTCGACAGGAGCGGAAAGGGGCTCGGCGATAGCGGTGCCCTGCTTCTCAAACGTCATCGTGGCATCAAACGACACAGTGCTGTCGACCGGCTGTTGGGTTTCGAAAGTCGCCGTCTCCCCGGCAACATCCGCAGGCGAAGGCTGCGGCGCCTCGAAAGACGTCGTGGCGTCGGCAACATCAACAGATACCGGCTGCTCGGCGTCGTTTTGCTCAAATTCCTGTGCCGCGCGCTCGCGCACGGCCTCGGCCGCCTGTTGCTGGGCTGCAGCCTCGCGCTCGGCTGCCTCGCGGGCAGCGGCGCGCTTTTCCTCAAAGTCGTCAACGAGTTTCTTGCCCTTTTCGAATGCCCCCTTAAAGAAATGGGAGGCGCTGGCACCGATCGAAGAAAACGCGGAAGCGATATCGGCATGGGGCGTCGTCACCGGAAGCTCGGCAGAAAAATCGGTGTCGCTCTCGTAGGACACACGCTGCGGATACGCATCGTAGTCGTCCTCGGTATTATCGAGCTCCTCGGGCGCCGGGGCAGGCGCCATGACGTCCAGACCGGCTGCGGGATCGATAGCAGTCTCCGCATCGGCTTCCGTCTCGATGGCATTGGCCTCATCGGGCTGCGCAGCCACGACCGGATCGGGCTGGGGCGCGGGCTCGAACGTCGGCTCCTCGCCCTCTTCGTAATCGAGCGTACAGGACTCGGGAAGCATTCCCAGGGCACGGATGGCATCCGAGCCAAACCGGATGTTGCCGGCGGCATTGCGATAAAGCTTGGGCTCGGGCTCGGCCTGCTCGGCCGCGGCAGGCTCCTCTGCCGACTCGGCAGCGGACTCGTCTGCAACGGGCTCCTCGGCCGGAATATCTTGGACCTGGGGCTCGGGTGCAATGACGCCAATCAGGGTCTCGTCGGCAGAAGCACCTTCGAATCCATCGATTTGCTCATCAAAAGCCTCGCCCTGCTCACCCTCGGGAGCGACCGGCTGGCCATACTCATCCTCGGTATAGGCAGGCTCTTCGTACTCGATGGTATTGCCGTAATCATTTTGCTGCTGGGCCGCGGCGTACTCGGCTGCCGCGCGCGCCATCTCCTCGGCGCGACGCTTCTGCTCGCCAAAATACGTGTCAAACGGAATATCGTCAGGGAACTCGTTCTCACCCTGATAGGGGGCGACGTTATCCATGACACCCAGCATGGCGGCAACAGAGGACTTGTTGCAAACCGAGCCGGACGTGTAGGGAAGGACAAAACGATTGGAAATGATATTGGCGGCATTGGCGAGCGCCACGAGGGAGGCAAGGATCGCGACAATCCACAGCAGGACCTTCAACGCGCCGGGAAGCGGCAAGATGAGCAGGATGGCAATAGCCGCGGGAGCAATCGTGGCAATCGGGAGCAACTTGGCGATCAGCGCCCGATACGGCGCATAGGGCTCGCGAGCGAGCAGTTCGGCGCGCGGGGAGTCATAGTGCGCGACGACGACAACCGGGCGATTGCGCGGAGAGGCAAGCGGGCCCGACGCCTTGTGGTAGGCGATGACGTTTTGGCTCACGCCCGTCTTGCCCAGGCGCGAGATCACGGGGCGCCCGGTTCTCTCGAGCACATAGAGCACGGCTCCGACAATGGCCAACAGGGTGCCGACTAAGCCGATACCGCCGCCGATACCCATAAGCAGGGCACCGGCAAATGCCAGAATGCCCGTAACGGCAAACGCCATCCTGCTCGGTGCGGGAGCATTAAACTCCTGCACCTCGGGATCAAAGCCGTGGTTGCGGAAAATTTGAGCGATATCTTCGGCGGCCAAGCGCTCTTCTTCGCTGCACGCCGGCGTGATGCCAGTGTTCTGCAGCAGGTGGTTAATATAGTTCTGGGTGTTCGCCATATGCGCTCCACATCCATAATCCGACAAATAGGCCCAATGTATGCACATTAGAACCGTATATAGTCGAAAGTATACCCCGAGCGGGCGCAAACGGCCGAATTCTGGGCATCTTAACGCCCCAAGCGGACAAGGATATAGCCTAATCTCCATATCGGACTAAAATCATGGCATCAAACACCTTCCCATGCGAGGATTCTATGACGGCAAGCGATACAACCGTAACGAATAAAAAGGGGGCGCCAGAGCCCGGTTTCGACAAGACCGCCCAGCGCATCCTCAATCTGTTCTTTGTCCTTAACAGCTCTCCCGAGCCATTGACCACAGAGCAAATTGTCCTGGATTCCGATCTTGGCTATGGATCGGGCAATATCGACTCGGACAAGCGCAAGTTTCGCCGCGATCGCGAAAAACTCCTCGAACGCGGAATCACGATCAAGGAAGTTCGCGCAGCAGGCGCCCAAGAAACCGAAGAAAGCGCGTGGACCATCGATCGCGAGCACACGTTTGCGGCCGGTGGCCTCATCACCGCAGACGACGCGGACATCTTGCTCGACGCTATCGACCAGACCCTTGCGACCGGTTCGGCCGCGTTTGCCACGCCGCTTGCAGACATACGCTCCAAGATCGCCTACCTCACTGGCGCATCGACCGCAGAAGAGCCTCCCGCCCGTCGCTCACCCGCCGTCGATGCGGTGTGGAGCGCTTTTGCCGAACGCTGCGCACTGCGTTTTTTGTATCAAAACGGGCGTGGAGAGCAAAAAGAGCGCACCGTCTGCGTGTACGGCATGTTCGAGCACGAGGGCGTGGCGTATTTTTGCGGACTCGACAACGCCACCGATGAAATCAGGACGTTTCGCTGCGACCGTATCGTTCGCGCATGGCGCCCCTCGAAGGCCTACTCCATCCCCGCCGACTTTAACCTGAACGATCGCCTGTTCTTCGAGTTTGATTTTGCCGATTGCAAGCCCGTTATGGCGACCTTTTCGTTTGCCCCGCAAGCCCAGGCCGACATGGTCAGCGGCCTAACGCGCGGTCGCGGGGAGCTCACGCACACCGAAGAGGGTTGGACCTGGACCGTCGGCGTGCGCGACCTTAATGCCGCTGCCTCGTTTTGTATGGAGCACGCCATGGACGGCATGAGACCCGTTGCTCCTGATGCACTTAAACTGGCGTGGAACCACTTCATCGAAAGGACGGTGCACGAGCATGCCCGTGCGTAAACTCACCAGCGAGCAAAGGCTCTCGCGTGCGATTGACATCATGGAGGCCCTCTACGCTGCCGGTGAGACCGGTATGACACGAGGGGATATCTGCAGCTGTTTTGATATCACGGGTGCGGCGCTCGACGAAATTATCGATATCGTCTCGACCCTCGCTGACCGTGAGTCGGGCGCACGCATCATCTGCGAGCGCCACGGCGAGTGCATCATCCTGACAGGCGATGCGGGGCGTGTGCTGCCCTTGCGCCTAAGTGCCGCCGAAGGTGCCGTGCTCAACCACGAACTCGAATCGATGGGAATCGACTCTCGGGCAGCAGAGCGTATCCGACACGCCCTCCTACCCGAGAAACTCGGCTACAACCAGCGCGTCGTCGATACCGTTGCCCGAGGATCGCACTGGCAACAGCTGAACTGCGCGATTCAAGACGGCGTTCGATGCCGCATCATCTACCGTTCGATGGACGACACACGGCCGCGTGAGCGTCTCATCGACCCCCTGCGTATCGCGACGCATGGCGACCAAACATATCTGATTGCCTGGGATGTCGAAGTTGATGCGCAGCGCTCCTACCGCATGGACAAAATCGAAGGCCTTGCCCTTACCGACGATTCCGTGGAGCGCCACACACCCGCGTCCTTGTCCCTCCACGAATCCCTTTCCCAAGCGGAGCAGAGCGCAAAACTCCTCATGCCGCTCGACATGGCAGAGCGCCTAGACTGGGCCGGCATCATGTCGATTGAGCCAAACGGGGCAGACATGGCGACGGTGACCGTGCGTTATGGGTCAGAGCACTGGCTGTTCTGCCAGGTAATCGCAGCGGGCGGAGCCATCCGCATACTGGATGACCCCGCCTCGGCAAAGCGTCTATGCGATATGGCGAAGAGCCTGACCTGCCCGCTTTAACGGCGTCGCTCGTGGCGTGCACGCCACAGCTGCAAATAATGACCGATCTGTGCCGACTCGATACGCTGGTAGGAAGTCGTGGGCAGCGACGTCAAGAACTTCTTGCCGTAGCCCTTTGTCACCAAGCGCGGATCTGCCAAGATGAGCACGCCGCAATCGGTTGACGAGCGGATGAGACGGCCGGCGGCTTGCTTGACTTCGAGCACCGCCTCGGGCAGCGAGTAGCGCGCCCAGGCGCGGTCTTCGCGCAGGTTGCGCTCACACGAAAGAGGATCCGTGGGGCTCGAGAACGGCAGCTTGGGGATAATGACGCAGCGCAGCGTCTCGCCGCTGGCGTCAAAGCCCTCCCAAAAGGCCTTGAGCGCAAAGAGCGATGAGGTCGGCTCGTTGATAAACCGATCGCGCAGACGGCGCGGGGACGAGTTGCGCTGTTGGCAATTGAGCTCCAGACCCGCTCGCGCCAATTTGGGCTCGACACGGGCATACAGGTCCTCCATATCGCGCCTGTTGGTGAAGAGCGTGAGCACCGATCCACCCATGGCGAGATGGGCATCGACCAGCACACGCTCGAGCGCCGACAGATAGTGCTCGCGATCGCGCGGATCGGGAATGTCCCCCGCCACGACCACGGCCATATTCGAGTCAAAGTCATAGCTCGAATCCAGGTGCAGCGATGAGGATGTCGACGCGCCAATGCGATCGAGGCCGACGGCATGGTTGAAATGCTCAAAGCTCTTGGACACCGTCATGGTCGCCGAAGCGAAGATGGCCGTGTGCACCTCGGGCAACCACTCGTTCGCCAGGGCCTCGCCGATATCGATGCGCTCGGCGGTCATAGACTCCCCGCCCGCACGCAGCCGACGGTTAACCTGCAGCGAGTACACGTAGTGCTCATCCGTGCCTTCAATGATGAGCTTGAGATTCTCGACCAACTCGTGCAGACGGCGCGAAATGTCGCCCAGGTCGACGACGACCTCGGGCTTATCGGCAGCGACAGCTTGCACCAGCGCGTCTACGCTTTTATCCGCCTGGTCCAGTGCATCAATTGCGGTATAGGCCGACTGCAAAAAATCGTGCCAGTCATCCGACTCGCGCAGCTCGGGGCCAATCCACAGATTCGCGTTGTCATAGCCCCCGCGGGCACGGCGGCCAAGCTCGCGCACGCCATCGAACACATCGGCAATCGCCATGCTCGCGCGGGCAACCGTCGACGTTGCTTTGGCGGTGAGTCCCAGGTAGAGCGTGGAGCCCTCGGAAGTGGTCAGGTCACGGGAAACCTGACTCAGCGCGCCGGCACTCGACCCACCCAAGCGCTCAAACAGCACGCGCGACTCATCTGCCGAAACCACGCGCGCCCATTGGCGACGAGCCTCGCGCTCGATGGAATGGGCCTCGTCGACCACCCAGTGACGAATCGGAGGCAAAATCCTTCCCTCGGCAGCCACGTTGCGGAACAGCAGGGAATGATTGGTAACCACCACGTCGGCATGTGCCGCACGGCGGCGCGCCCCGTGGACCAGACATTTGTCAGGGAAGAACGGACACAGACGACGAGCACACTCGCGCGAAGCCGTCGTAAAGTCGGGACGGTTGACGCTGCGCCAGCGAATGCCGAGTGAATCGAGGTCGCCATCGGCAGATTGGCACACATACGCCATGATCACCGCAACCGCCGTGAGCGTGTCAGCAGGATCGCGCTTGGTGGTGATCTCAATCTGACTACGGCTCATGCGCTCGAGCTTGCGCAGACACGGATAGTGGTCATAGCCCTTGAGCGCACAAAACGACAGGCCCCCGTCCAGCTGTTCGGCGAGCTTTGGCAGCTCATGGTACATAAGCTGGTCGGCAAGATTATTCGATTTGGTCGCGATGCCGACGGTAATGTTGTTTCGGCGGGCGGCCTCGGCGAAGGGCACGAGATAGGCCATCGACTTACCGACGCCCGTGCCCGCCTCGATCACACGATGGGTACCCGTGACCAGCGCATCGCGCACCTCAACCGCCATCGCGATCTGCTCGTCGCGCGGCTCATAGGTGGGATACATGCGATTGACCAGGCCACCGGGGGCATAATCCGCCTCGATCTCTTCACGGCTCGGCATCTTAAGGACCGGCAGCTCGTCCGCATCAACGCGATCGTCTGCGCGATCGGCCTTGAGCACATCGGCACGAGCGGCGCTGAGCGAAAATATCGAACCCGGGTTCTGGCCAGCCAAAAAAGAAAAAATGGGGCGATAGGACCAAGGCACGTCCGCGTGCATGTCCGCCAAGCGCGCCATGAGGCCCGAAGGTAGGTCGGTAAGTGCGACCAACAGCACGCGCCACACACCGCACAGGGCATCAACGTCTGCGTTCGCACGGTGCGATACCGAATCGCACCCAAACAAGTCGGCCATAAAGGACAGTTTGTGCGATGTCAGGCGCGGAAGCGCAATGCGCGATAGCGCCAGCGAATCGATCCAGATATCACTCACGTTGACGCCGCCCTTGACCGATTCGATGAACGACCGGTCAAACGTGGCGTTATGCGCGATAACAGGACAGCCGCCCACGAAGTCGGCGAGCGCCGCAACGGCCTCGACGGCCGACGGGGCATCTGCCACATCGGCGTTCGTAATGCTCGTGAGCTCGGTAATCTCTACAGGGATCAGCTGCTTGGGATGCACGAACGTATCAAAGCGGTCAATGATCTCGCGGCCCGAAAGGCGGGCCGCGGAAATCTCAATTAACTCGTTGTCTTGCACCGAAAGACCCGTGGTCTCGGTATCGAGGACGATTACGTCCTCCTCGATGAGGCCAAACGATTGCGTCTTAGCGCGCTCGACGAGCGTGGCATAAGAATCGATGACAAACTGCGGCGTTCCAGGAGATACGGCATCCTCAATTAGCATGCAACGCCCGCTCGACGAAGACCCATACGGATCAGGCTGTCGCACACTTGCGGGAACGTCATGTCGTCGGTATGGCGAATCTCATCGGGATACAGCGACGTATCGGTCATGCCGGGAATGGTGTTGGTCTCGAGAATGACAGGGCCATCCTCGCTTACGATAAAATCGCTGCGCGAAACGCCCAGGCAGCCGAGGGCCTTATGGGCCGCACAGGCAAGTTCCTGGGCACGCGCATAGTTTTCGGGCGAAATCTGCGCCGGAATGCGGTGGATGTCTGTGGGGTCGACGTACTTTACATCCAGGTCGTAGAACTCGCAGTCCTCAGGCTTGCGAATCTCCACAATCGGCAGCGCGCGCACGTCGTCCTCGCCGTACACGCCCACAGTGATCTCGGTTCCCTCGATGCACTTTTCGACCAGCACTTTATCGCCGTACTCAAAAGCCTTGGCGATTGCCGCCGGCAGCTCTGAGGGCTCGTGAACGAGCGAAATGCCGTAGCTAGAGCCGTTGACGGCGGGCTTTACAAAGCACCGCTCGCCACAAATCTCGACGATATGATCGATATCGACCTCGTCGCCCGCCTCAAGTGCCAGGCCGGGGGCAATGGGGATGCCCGCCCTGGCATACAGAAGCTTTGAAACCTCTTTATCGGCGCCACATGCGCTGGCGAGCACGCCCGACGCCGTGTAGGGAATACCCAGGGTCTCCATGGCCCCCTGCATGGCGCCATCCTCGCCGCCGGCGCCGTGCATGGCGATAAATGCCACGTCGAAGCCACCGGTCGCCATAGTCACCATAAAGTCATCGGCGGCGGCGTCGAGCAGCTCCACCGAGGTGTAGCCGGCCTCCTTCAGTGCCACCACGACATTCTTTCCCGAATTGAGCGAAATCTCGCGTTCGGCGGAATGGCCGCCCGCCAAGACCGCTACGTGCATGTTCTCTAGGCTTTTACCCGGCATGGGCAGACTCCTCCTCTATAATTCCTGCAGCTGATACCATATTGTAGCGATACCCTCTACGTTTCCCCAAAATCGAAAGGCTTCCATGAATCCCAGGACTAAATCTCAAGACATTCGCGACTTGAGCCAAAACGATATTCGCGAACTTGTCGCCGAACTCGGCCAACCCGCTTTTCGCGCAAAGCAGCTCATCGAATGGGTTTTTGAGAAGAACGTTTGTTCGTTTGACGATATGACCAACCTTCCCAAGGCCTTCCGCGAGCAGCTGAAGGAGGCATTTGCCTTCGACACGCCGACCCAACTCGCCAAGCAGGTGTCTAAGGATGGCTCTCGTAAATACCTACTCGAGTACCACGACGGTATCTCCGTCGAGACCGTCGGCATGCCTCGTCGCAACAAGCTGTCTGTCTGTGTATCTACCCAAGCCGGCTGTGGCATGGGCTGCGCTTTTTGCGCTACCGGTCTGAACGGCCTCAAGCGCTCGCTGACCGCTCAAGAGATCGTTGACCAGGTACTACATGTTTCCAACGACTTTGGCGAGCGCGCGACGAGCGTCGTGTTCATGGGCCAGGGTGAGCCTTTCGCCAACTACGACGAGGTCCTCAAGGCACTGCGTATCCTCAACGACCCCGATGGAATCGGTATTGGAGCACGTCATCTCACTGTCTCCACCAGCGGCGTCATTCCTGGTATTCGCAAGTTTGCCGACATTCCCGAGCAGTTCACGCTCGCCGTCTCGCTGCACTCTGCCATTCAGTCCACGCGCAATAAGCTCATGCCGGGCGTTAAGAAGTACACGCTTTTGCGCCTTCACGAGGCCCTTCAGCTCTACACCGAAAAGACCGGCCGCCGTCCGACATACGAATACGCCATGATCGAGGGCGTCAATGACACCAACCCCGAGATGCAGGCGCTCTGCGACTTCTGCGAGGGCACGCTGTGCCACGTCAACCTGATCCAGCTCAACGATATCGAAGGCAGTCCTCTCAAGCCGTCGCCGATTCATAAGGTTGAAGACCTTCAGCGTCGTCTTGAGTCCCGTGGCATTGAGACCACGATCCGTAACTCTCGCGGCAACGATATCGACGCTGCTTGCGGCCAACTCAAGCAGCGCTTCAAGGTTCAGAAGAACGCGTAGGGGAGACCAACCTAAACGTTTCATGTGAAACATCGAACAGCCCCGGTTGCTTAATTGCAACCGGGGCTGTTTCATATCTATCGCTAATTCGCATCGAGCGATTGTTCAACAACTTTTTCGAAAGAAATAAGGGGTCCTTGTTCTGGCGTTCAGACAAGGACCCCTTAAAAAAGGCTAGTAATTGTTAGGTACCTAAAAGCCTACATTT
>CABRZC010000016.1 GCA_902475375.1 uncultured Collinsella sp.
CGGAAAGCACATTAAGTGCTTTCCTTTGCGTGCGGAACTCGCGACAAACTTAACCCCCGCCCCCAGCCCCGGAGACCCTCCCTGCCGTCACATTATTCAACCAGTTTTGCGGGCGTGCGCCGCTGCGCGGCTAGCCCGCGTGTTCCTCGGCGGGGTTGGTCTGATTGTTCTGGTTGGACTTCTTACTTTGGCTCAAAGAAAAACGGGAGATGCCTTGTGCATCCCCCGTTTTTGTTGCGGTTAGTCTAGGTCAATAAACTTGGTACTTATGACATGGCCGTCTTTGACGAGCATTCTGGCCATGGTGGGGCCTCGGCTGCCCCTTGGGTAGCTGGCGCTGCCCGGGTTGAGAACCAAGCAGCGGCCTACTTGGGCTTCTTTGGTTACGTGGGTGTGGCCGTTGATGGCTACGTCTACGGATCCCACCGGAAGGTCTTCGCGGTAGTGGGCTACGGCGAATTTGAGGCCTTCGTAGGTAAAGAGCGCAAGACGGTCTACATCGGGGCCGTAGTCGCGGTAGTAATCGTTGTTGCCCAATACGGCCCGCACGGGGGCGATGGTGCATAGGTGCTCGTAGTCCATCTCTGACGTAAGGTCGCCGGCGTGGATGATCAGGTCTGCGCCCTCAAGCTCATCCAAGAGCGCAGGCGATAAATAGCCGTGGGTGTCCGAGATGATGTCGATGCGCTTGGCGCTTGCGCTGTTCATGGGATCCCTTCCGCAAAAAACGATTCGGCAGATACATACAAAAAAGGCCCCACGGCCCCGCAGACGATGGGTCTACAGGGCTGCGGGGCCAGTGTGCTAGAGACTCAGAGCCTTCTTGAGCGGCACGACGCGGCGGCGAGAAACCGGCACGCGTTCGTCGACGCCCGTAATGCCCAGCTGGATGGCGCCCGAGGGCACCGTCTCAACGTCCGTGACGCACGCTAGGTTGACGATATAGCGGCGGTGAACACGGAAGAAGCCAAAGTCGCAGAGCTTGGCCTCAAACTGCGCCAGCGAGGTCGTCGACAAAAAGCGATCATCGACGGTATAGATGCAGGAGTAATCGTCCTTTGCCATGATAAAGCGGATGTCATCCACGGGAATGAGCACCTTGCGGCCGCCCTTTTCCACCGGGATACGCTCGATGGTCACTTTGCTGTCCGTAACCGGCTTGGCGCGTTGCATGACCTTCTCGATCGCGCGATCCAAGCGAGCTTCCTCGACAGGCTTCATCAGATAATCGACGGCATCGACGTCGAATGCCTCGACCGCATGGTCGCTATACGCAGTCACAAACACGATCGCCGGCGGATTTTTGAGCTTATGCAGCGCCTCGGCAAGTTGCAGGCCCGAGGCACCGGGCATCGAGATATCGAGAAACACGACATCCACGCGACTTTCCATAAGCATCTCGATGGCGGAGCGGACGCTCGACGCCTCCGTGATCGTGCCGATCTTGCCCGTTTGCTCGAGCAGGAAGCGAAGCTCCGAGCGAGCCGGCGCCTCATCATCCACAATCATCGCACGCAGCATAGGGATAAAACCTTTCGTCAACTAACTACGCCGGGCGTCCGTCGCATGACGTTGAGCCCGTAGCTTTTTATTTTACTCTTGAATGTCAAAGATGCTCTCTGACAAATCAAGATGCAGGAGCACCTTCGTGCCCTTGCCCGGCGCCGATTCGACACGCGTATAGGAGTGCGGCCCAAAAAAGCGATGGATGCGCTCCGAAATATTGTGCATGGCCACACCGGCGCCGCCACCCTGAGGAGAGCTGGCGTCGGGACGGGCAGAGCGCTCGTCAAACAGTCTGGCGGCGGTACCCTCATCCATGCCCACGCCATTATCGGCCACGGCAATCAAGATTGCATCCTCGCCGTCTTGGTGAACGGTCACGTCGATCCTCAGGGCGTCGTCATCGCCCATACCATGACGCACGGCGTTCTCGACAATCGGCTGGATCACGAACGCCGGCACCAGCGTATCTTCCACGTCCTCGGACACATCGAACGTCGCAAGCACGCGGTCCTCGCCAAAGCGGGCCTTCTCAAAGGTAAGGTAGCGCTTGGTCTGTGCGACCTCGCGCGAGACCGGAATAAGCGATCCCGAGTTGTCGAGCGTGGCGCGATAGAACGATGAGAACTCACGAAGCAGTTCGCGGGCCCGCAGCGGGTCGGTGCGCGTAAACGATGCAATGGTGTTCAGCGTGTTGAACAGGAAGTGCGGGTTAATCTGCGCCTGCAGCGCACGCACCTCGGCGCGCGCTGTGAGTTCCTTTTGCACCTCGAGCTCGTGGATGGCGAGCTGCGTGGACAAGATCTCGGCAAAGCCCGAGGCAAGCGCGTACTGGGTACGGTCGACGGCGCGCGGGGTCTTGTAGTAGAACTTGAGCGTGCCGACGGTACGATCGCCCACCTTGATGGGGGCGATAATGCCGGCGGGGACTTGGTTGTGCGAGCCGTCCGAGCCCACGACATCCACCATACGGTTGAACGATTGCACGATGCCATGTTCGATAACGTAGCGTGTGGCAAGCGTGTGGATGGGAGTATCGGGCAGCAGTTTTTCCTCAAACTCGCCCGCGCAGGCAAGCACGTTGTCCTCGTCGGTGATGGCCACCGTCATGGCGCGCGTCTCGGGCAAAATGCGCCGGCACACCAAACGCGCCGACTCCTGCGTCAGACCGCCCTTAATGTCCTCGAGCATGGCCGAGGCCACCGAGAGCGTCTCCTCGGTGTACTGGGAGCGCACCGAATCGGGATTGAGCGTCAAAAAGATAAAGATGCACAGAAAGATGCACAGCAGCGCGCAGGCAATCACCGTGGCGATCGGCTCGATACCGGTCACCAAGGCAAAAATAAAGTACACCAGCACGCAAATGGCGCATGCAACGGCAATGATGCGAAAGATTGATATTGAACTATCGCGCTGGGCGCGGCGGTCGATCATTCGGCCCCCTCCAGGATACTGATCAGTTGTGCGTCACGCCAAAGCCCGTCCATGATCTTGGGCCAAAAGCTCTGGAAACGCAGGTAGCTTGCAGCGTTTTGGCGCGCATAGGCCTTTGCCTCGCCGATACCATGGCGCCAAATGCGCAGGTAGCCCTCATGCTCGCGGGTAAACACGCTGCGGACCATAGCGGTCTTGCGCACGCGGTCGTCGAGCTCGCGCGAAATCCACGGGCCCGGGTAGGGCATGAGCGATGCCGCCGTAACGGGGATGAGCTCCTTTTGATGCGCGGCGAACGTCAACTTGGCCCGTTCGTAGTACCAACGGTATACATCCTGCATAAAGCGCGGTGAGCGCTTTTCGGACTCCGGAGGCAGATGGCGCACGGTCCACTCGTTATCAAACCACACGTCGTAGCCAAACATACGCATGTTAAAGAGGTAATCCAAGTCCTCGCCGCGGGTGATAAACGGGTCAAAGGCCACACGCGTAAAGGCGCGGGCGTGCAGGGCCATCAGGCCGCCGCACACGTAGTTGGAGCGCGAGATGCGGGTGCCCGAGAGCGCCTTTTTCATCCAACGGTTGAACTCGATGCGCTTGGTCCACCAACGATGGCAGATGCCCGCCTTGTCCGTGGGAGCCAGCGGCGAGCCGTCGCGATCGTAGAAATAGCCGCTCTTGACCAAGATCGGCAAGCCCTGACGCGTCTGCTGCCCCAACGCATAGGTCGCGCGCTTCATAAAGTCGGCGTCGATGACAGTCTCATCGTCATCCAAAAAGATAACCGCGTCATGCCCCAGCACAGCGGCACAGGCTAGCCCCATGTTGCGGATGGCACCGTAGCCTCGCAGGCTCACGCACTCGCCCGAACCCTTGGGCGCGATCTGAGCAACCCGGTCTGCGATGCGCGAGGCCTGGGTGTTGGTGACAACGGTGACCTTGAGCGTGGGATGCGCATTAACGATTTCGTGCACGCGATGGGATACGTCGGGCGTGACAGAAACCGGACAGACCACCAAGAGAATGATGCGCGGAATGTCGCGCACCTGTTCGAGTGAAGTCAGGCAGCGATCGAGTTCCGGGTTGGCGGCGTTGAGCGACGTCGAGTGATCGTAGGTGCCGGGAGCGTTTGCTTGGGTATCATCGCCCGCCCAATATGTTGGGATCACAACCGTGGCGTTCATACCTTTACCCTCCTTGCAACACAAAAACGGGGCGCCGCCAAACACAGGCGACGCCCCGCGACCTAGCTGATTCCATCATACCCACTTGGGCTAAACATTGCTCGGAAGTCAGAATGATTTATGCGGCTACTTCCAAAAGAGTACTGTAGATAGGCACAATTGCTGTACTGAGCCCGGTTGCCTTACGCTGCCGCCTGAGTCATGCGGGACAGGCGGACCAGCAGCATAAAGCCAACAACCAGCAGCACGCCAATGGAAAGGACGCCCAGCGACGGGTTGCCGGTCAGCGAGGTGACGACCGACACTAGAAAGGTGCCCATGACGCTTGCATAACGACCAAAGATGTCAAAGAAGCCGTAGTACTCGTTGGATTTTTCTTTAGGGATAATGCGGCCAAAGTAGCTACGGCTGAGCGCTTGCACGCCGCCCTGGAACAGGCCGACCATAATGGCAAGCACCCAGAACTCAAAGGCGGTCTTTAGGAAGAACGCGGCGAACAGCACAATGCCCATGTAGGCGGCGACCGCCACCAGAATCATGTTGAGCGTGCCCACGCGTCCGGCGAGCTTGCCGTAGATGATGGCGGACGGAAAGGCCACAAACTGCGTGACGAGCAGCGCCAGCACCAGCTGGGTCGAATCGATACCCAGAGCCGAGCCGTAGCTGGTTGCCATGGAAATGACCGTGTGCACACCGTCGATGTAGAAGAAGAACGCGATCATGTAGACCAGCACGGTCTTGTTGTGGGCGATCTCGCGCATGGTGTGTCCGACCTCGGAGAACACACCGCCCACGATGTGGCCGATGGTGTCCTGGGGACCGCGCTCGCGACCGTACTTTTGCTTATAGGTGCGAATGAGCGGCAGGGTAAAGATGAGCCACCAGGCACCGGTGATGATAAACGACAGACGCGTTGCCAGCATGGTGGGGACGCCGAGAGCGGGGCCACCCATGATAAGCGCCAGGCAGATGATGAACGGCACGGTGGAACCGATGTAGCCCCAGGCATAGCCCGAACTGGACACGGCGTCCATGCGCTCGTCGGTGGTAATGTCGGGCAGCATGGCGTCGTAGAACGTCATGGACGAGTTGAGGCCGATGGTGCACAGCACGTAGACGGTCAAAAACGCCATCGCGGACATGGGGATGGCCTGCGCAAAGCAAAGCACGAGGCCCGTAAGGAAAAAGCCCATGAAGAACTTGATCTTGTTGCCGGCGTAGTCGGCAAGTGCACCCAGAACGGGCATGAGCATGGCAATGACCAACGAGGCGATCGTCTGCGCGTTGCCCCAGGCGACCACGAGGTCGGCCGAAGAAGCGCCGGTATTGATGGCATTGAAGTAGATGGGCACCACCGAGGTATTGAGCAGTACGAGGGCCGAGTTGCCCACATCGTACATAACCCAGTTACGCTCGAGCTTGGTGTATTTCATGGACAGGGCCCCTTCGTATTCGCCCGATATGCAGTTAGTTCATCGTACCCCAATTGTCCAGAGGCGCCGGTAAGGATTCGGCAAAGGAGCACGCACGATCCCTACTCCTCGCGGTCGAACTCTTCGTCGGCACCGAGCACGCGACCGCTGTAATTGACGTGGTTGGTCACGGCTTCCATATCGCCGGTCTCGATAAAGCGGGCAACCGTGCACTCGTAATCGAGCAGCGCGCGGTCAAAGACCTCGGGGAAGCTCTCGGTCGAGACTTCATCGGTAAAGGGGTTCTTCCATGCCAAGTGGCCCAGGTTGCCGGTACGCTCGGGCAGTTCGGTCGTCACGCGGTGCGCAAGGCCGTCGAGCAGCGAATAATCGTGCACCAAGCCCTCGAGCAGGGCAATCGCGCGCGTCTTGGCCGAACCGGCCGGCTCGATAGTGCGGTAGAGCATCTGCATGTCCGAAACGGCGCCGGCGTACTCCCCCGCCGGGATGTCGATACCGTACACGCGCCCGGCGACGTAGCTCATCAGCACGCCGGCAACGCGATTGATGCGGTCGGTGGTAACGATCTCGCCCGCCGGCGGATAATCCTCGACCGTGGCCCCATCGCGCTTGAGCTGCAGCATCAGCACGTCCAGGTCGCTTTCGAGCACGGCGTGAACTTGGCTGCCCGAAGCCTCGAGCTCGGGATCGGAATCCACAATGCCAAACTGCTGCTCGTAGACAAAGGGGTGGGCATTGCGGTCGAGCACATAGTGCGACAGCAGGCCCAGCGCAAAGGCGCGACCCAGATTGGCGTCGCGCGGCTGCAGGTGCGACACGCCGTCGCGCAGGCACGAGAACTGGCGCGACATGCGCGAGCGGTGCATGACCTGAGCAAGCGACGTACAGTCGGAAATGCGCGGCGTGAGTATGTGGAAGAAAAACGGGTCGGGACCTTGGTTTCCCAGGATAAAGGCGATGCGCTCCTCGTCGGACGTGATAACGCCCTGCGGAAGACGGTCGATGCTTTCCTCGCCAAACAGATGATGCGTAATGAGCGCGGGCATATTGTTCCTTTCGATTTCATTCGATGCAATCCATTATGCCCACCGCACAGTCATGCCAAACCTGCAACGGCAAACGATGGCGCACCGACCCTTACGCTAGCCCCAGGTGCGCTTTAACCTCGGCAGCGCGACGGCGTGAAACGGGCACCGTCGAGCTCACACGGTCGAGCCTGAGCTCCATCAGGCCCGTGGAGCCGATCTCGACATTATGCACGTCTTCCAAATTAACCAGATAGCTGCGATGGACGCGGATAAAGCCCTCGGAGGCCAGGCGCCGCTCGAGCGAGGAAATCGACTCATTGATCAGGTATGTCCCCTCGGCGCAGACGGCGTTGCAAAAATCGGCGCGCGCCTCAAAGTAACAGACATCCGCCACGGGAATGAACACCCTTTTGCCCCCGCGATCCACCGTCAGGCGCAAAGGCTGGCGCGGAGCATGGACGACACGGCGAGCACCCAGGGCAGTCTCGATCTTGTCGAGTGCCTTTGACAGGCGGGCATCCTCCACCGGTTTGACGACGTAATCGACCGCATCGAGGTTATAGGCATCGGCCGCATACTCGGCAAATGCCGTCACAAACACCACGACCGGCGGCGTCTTTAGGTTCTGCAGCGTCTCGGCAAGCTCAATTCCCGAGCGACCGGGCATGGTAATGTCTAAAAACAGCACGTCGGGCTTGTTCGACAGAATCAACTCCACAGCTTCGGCGACATTGCCCGCCTCGGCAATCTGACCCACACGCGCATCCTGTTCCAACAGATAGCGTAGCTCAGCCCTAATGGGAGGCTCGTCATCAACCACCAGGATGTTCCAGCCTTCGGACATATGCGCTTCCCCTCTTTTTTTCTCAATCCAACCGCATGCTACACCGTTAGCGGCGCCGGCTCATGCGGATCGCCGTTCAACTCAACGATGACCTGCGTTCCCACGCCCTCCTGGGACTTCACGCGCATGCCAGAATCTTCTCCGTAAAAGAAATGGATGCGCTGAAGCACGTTGAAGAGCGCCAGGCCGCAACCTCGCTTGACGGAGCCGTCGGCGGTAATGCTCTCGAGCTCCTCTCGGCGATGCTGCTCAAACAGATGCGCGCAGACTTCTTCGCTCATACCGATGCCGTCATCTTCGACGATGATCTCCAAGCCGTCATCGGTCTCAAAAGCCCTAACACGAATAGAAAGCGGCTCGATCTCGCGCTGTGCGTGCTTGATACAGTTTTCGAGCAACGGCTGCAAGATAAACGGCGGTACCAGGCTGTCGCGCACCTCAAAGTCGATGTCGACCGAAACGCGCAGACGGCCGTCGCCATACCGGGCCTGCATAAGATTGATATAACGAGTGCCCTGTTCCACCTCGTGCTCGAGCGTGGTGAGGGTATCGGAGTCAGAAAGCGTCTGACGATAGTAGTTGGAAAAGTCGATCAGCAACGATCGCGCCTTGTCGGGCTCGGTTCGAACGAGCGACACGATCGTGCTAATGGTATTGAATAAAAAATGCGGATCGACCTGCGACTGCAGGGCGCGAAGCTCAACGCGGGCCGTAAGCTCGTCCTGGCGCTCGAGCTCAAAGCTGGCGAGCTGCGTGGAAATGAGATCGGCAAAGCCCGAGGCCAACGCCGTCTGGCGCATATCGATGCTGCTCAGGCGGGGATAGTACAGCTCGAGCGTACCCACGCAATGCCCGCGTACGGTAAGCGGCGCAACAATGCCGGCACGCAAACGGGGAAAATAGCCGCCCGTCTCATAGGAGGCGTCACGCGAAAATACACTCTGTTCGCCGGACTCGATCACGTTGAGCGTGGTCTTGAGCACGACCGGGGTGCCGGCAGGGCATTTTGCCGAGTCCTCACCCCAGCTTGCCAGCACCTGCTTGCCGTCGGTAAAGCAGATGGCAGAGGCAATGGTCTCGGACAGGATGATCTTGGAGGCGCCCAAGGCCGCTTCGGGCGTAAGGCCGCGCGACGTGTAGGCGAATATTTTTGATGCGATGGCGAGCGTACGGTCGGTTGCGCTCGATGTGAGGTCGTCGGGGACCACAAAGACATACGAGAAAAAGAAGCACAGCATGACCAGGCCGGCAATAACGACAACGCCCGGAACGGGGTTGGGATTATCGGTTAAATCCCAGATAAGCAGCAGGATAAGGGCCGGTACGACAAAACCGAGCAAGATGGCCTGGACCACATGCTGGGCCGTACGAAAGACCTTGGTAGAGTTGTAGCTCTTGCCCAGAATCAGCCTGTTTAAATCCACCGTCATCCCCTTCTTACTGACGCACCCCATAGCAATGGAGAGGGCCGCAAGCGACCCTCTCCATTGCATTATGCAATCAAAAACTGTGTTTTACATCCAGCCATCGACAAACGGTATCTTAGGCGCTGTATTTGTTGGCCTCGCCAAAGGTGCCAGCCTCGACGATCCAGCCGTCCTTCATGATGACGTCCATGTTGTCGGTGTTGAGCACGTGGATGTCGGCGGCGACGTCACCGTTGACGACCAGCAGGTCGGCGCACTTACCGACCTCGATAGAACCGGTCTCGTCCTCGATGTGGCACATCTTGGCACCGTTGAGGGTAGCGCAGGTGATGGTCTCGACCGGGGTGAAGCCGATCTTGTCGACGAACTCGTACATCTCCTCGATGGAGCAGGTGCCGTACGGGGTGACGAAGGAGAAGGAGTCGGAGCCGATCGTCATGACGACGCCGCGCTTCTTGGCCTCGCGCAGGCAGTCGTAGTTGCGCTGCAGCTCCTTCTCGACCAGGGTGCCCTCGTACTTGTCGTGCAGCTCGGGGACGTAGACGGGCGGATAGGTGGCGTACCAGGTGGGCAGGAAGGCGATCGTCGGCGTGAAGAAGGTGCCCTGCTCGGCCATGAGGTCCATGGTGCGCTCATCGATATCGAAGCCGTGAATCAGCTGCTCGCAGCCAAAGCGGACGGAATCGTAGGCAGCGGCGTGGTTGTTGTAGCAGTGGCTCCACACGGGGATGCCGACCAACTTGGCCTCTTCGATCACGGCCTGGATCTCCTCGGAGCAATAGTGCTGGTCGCGACCGGAGTCCCAGCGCCAGATGCCGCCACCGGTAGCCCAGATCTTGATGGCATCGGGGTTCTCGCGCAGGCGACGACGGACGGCCTTGCGCAGATCCCAAGGACCGTCGACCTGATCGCCCCAGGGGTGCGATTCCTTGTTGAGCTCCTGGCTGCAGTGGTGGGAGTCACCGTGACCGGCAACACGGCAGAAGCCCAGGCCGGTGGCCAGAACGCGCGGCCCCTTAAAGACGCCCTTGTCGATGCAGTCACGGATCTGGATACCAAAGCGGCCGATCTCGCAGACGGTGGTGAGGCCGTGGGTGAGGCAGTCGTAGGCCTGCTTGACGGCAACGGCCTGCTTCTCGAGGAGCGGCTGCATGACCCAATCGGTGTCATCGTCGGTCAGGTTGCCCGAGAAGTGCAGGTGGGTGTCGATCAGGCCGGGAAGGACGGTCTTGCCGGCGGCGTCGATAACCTCAACGCCCTCGGGAAGGTCCTGCATAGTGCCGGCGTACTCGATCTTGCCGTTGTCGTCGACGAGAACGAGGGAGTTCTCGACCGGCTCGGCACCGGTACCGTCGATGAGCTTGCCGCCAACGATTGCATACTTAGTGGACATGGTTCCTCCTTATGGATCCATATAGTGGGCGAGGCCGTGTTGGGTTAAGGCCTCACAAAACTACCCAAGTGGTGCCGGGTTCGGTGCGCGGAAGAGAGGATCCCGCGCACCCGATCCGCCCCGGCTAGGCGCTACTTTTTGCGGGAATTGGTAAAGGCCATAAGAGCCAGGCCAATGGCCAGCCAGCCGATCACGATGCTCCACTCCACCATGTTGAGGGAGGCGGGAGAGAACGGAATCACGAGCAGCCCGATGATGACGGCGCAGGCAGCGACAGCGAGGCAGATGCCAAACTTGCCGCCGGGCACCTCGTAGGGACGAGGCAGGTCGGGCTCGGTGAAGCGCATGCGCAGGCAGGCGAGGGCGACCATGCCGCAGGAGAAGATGAAGGCGAGGGCCGACACGTTGGTCAGAGGAATGAGCATGTTCTTGCCCAGGAACGGACCGATGACGGTGATGACGCCCAGGACGACGCAGGCGAGCTTGGGAGCGCCGGACTTGGGATCGACCTCGGCGAACTTCTCGGGCAGCTGGCCCTTGCGGCCCATGGCGAGCATGATGCGGCTCGTGGCGCCGTAGAAGGAGTTCATCGGGCCCATGGGTCCAAGCGTGGCGATGACGAGCATGGCCAGGTACAGGAGCATGTTGATGCCCTTGAGGCAGGCAAGCGCGGGAACCGGGCTCTTAACAAAC
Organism: uncultured Collinsella sp.; assembly: GCA_902475375.1. GTDB lineage: Bacteria > Actinomycetota > Coriobacteriia > Coriobacteriales > Coriobacteriaceae > Collinsella. The sequence continues at coordinate 10,940 of CABRZC010000016.1, forward strand.
TCATGCCAGTCGAGGATGGTGCCGAACGAGTAGATGCAGACCATGTAGAAGCCGCCTGCGGCCAGCAGGGCTAGGGAGATGATCTTGCCGAACTTGTTCCAGTTGAGGCCCTCGGCTGCTTCCTCAGCCTGCTGAGGAATGGTGTCGAAACCGGCGTAGAAGAACGGGGTCAGAACCAGGACCGACACGATGCCGGCGAACAGGCTGGTGCCCTCGGTAGCGGGCTTGCCGCCACCAGCGCCGGTGACCTGGGAGAACACGGGCATGGCGTGTTCCGGCGAACCGGTGAACAGCGAGACGCCCATGGCGAGCAGCATGCCGCAGAGCAGGGCCTTGGTCAGGAAGGCCTGGAGCTTGGCGGCCGAGCTGGCACCGCGGAAGTTGAGGAAGATGACGTAGACTGCAAAGCCGAGCGCGATCAGCGTCGGGAACAGGTAAACGTCGGCGCCCAGGATGGTATAGAGCTTGACGGCACGCAGCCACTCAAGACCGGGCAGGCTGCCGAACATCTCGGACACGAGGGTCGAGATAGCGATTGCCTCCCACGGGCACAGGATGCCGTTGCCCAGGGCCAGGAGCCAACCGGTGATATAGCTCAGCGTACGGCCAAAGCTACGATCGACATACTCGACGATGCCGCCCGAGATGGGGATAGCAGCCGTGAGCTCACCGAAAACAGCTCCGACGGGCACGAGAAAGATTGCACCCAAGAGGAATGCGATCATAGCGGGAACGGGACCGCCGCCCACGACCATCCAGTCGCCGACCTGCAGAACCCAGCCAGTTCCGATGATGGCACCGAAACCGATGGTGAAGAAGTTCCAGAGCGAAAGCGTTTTCTTCATGCCGCCGTTACCTTCGACTGCAACTTCTGCGTTCTTGTCCGCCATTGTTCCCCTCCTTTCCTTATTGACGCCTCTTTGGCGTCACCCCTTGCGCGGTCTGTTTTGCCGCGCGCTTTTATTTCGTGACTTTACAATACGGCCTTGGCACAGCAGCGCCGCTTGTGGCTCGACCGAAGGCAGAACTGCAAAACGAGCGGCGCCGTTTTTGGGACGAACGGCACGGTTTGCCGCTCATTGTTGTCGCCCGTCCGACGGGCGTACGCTCATCGGACGCATATAGAGATGTTTTTGAGGCCGTGTGTTTTGCGCCTTTCGTACCGTTTACCGAGCTTTTGACGCGCGGACCCATTTGTTGCACATCTTTTTTGTAGGATAGACAGGTTATACATGAGACAAGGCGGTACGAATGGCATACGGATACAACGACGGTGATCAACGGCGACAAAGCGTTCGCCTTGCTGGCCGCACCACGCCGACGCCCAGAAGTGCCACGAGCAGCAATCCGCAACGCCCTCAAGAGCAACCCAGGCCTTCGTCTCGGCAGCAGACAAACAGAACACGGCAGAGTGGCCGTCCGAGCACGGGCACAAGCGCACAGCAAGATAGCCGCTTGGGCGCGCGCACTCGACAGCGCCAAGCCGAGGTTCCGCAACTGCGCCGCAACGGCGCACGTCAGCCCGGCAGCCATATCAACCGCTTCTTTTCGCATCCCCAAGGCGGACGCGACGGCAAGCCCTACCGCTCGACATCGTACGTGAATGCCCCCCGCCCTGCCGGCTCGTCGGCTTTGCCTCGCACTGTGCTCTATCCTCATCTGTCTGGTCTTTGTGCTTATGAGCTCCTGTATGTCCCACGGCTCGGCCGGTCTCGAGCCCACCGCCGAGGACAAGCTGCTCAAGGCCCCCGTCGCGCCCGGTTATTCTTTCGCCTTTTCGACCCCGCGCTCGCAATGGCAAGCCGGCACGATGCCCCATATCTATCAGATCGACCCTGCATGGTCGGAGCTGCCTTACGCCGGCGGTACCATCCGCCAAAATGCTTGCGGGCCTACGTGCCTCACCATGGTCTATATCTTTAAGACGGGACGCACCGATATGACTCCCGTCGATATGTGCGCGCTTTCCGAGGCAGGCAACTATGCCCCCACCGGCGCCACCGAATGGTCATTTATGACGCGCGGCGCATGGCAGCTGGGCCTTAACGCAACGGAGCTCCATATCGATCGCAGCTCTATCACCCAGGCGCTGCGCTCGGGTGCGCCCATTATCGCATCGGTTCGTCCCGGCACCTTTACCAGTGTTGGACACTATATCGTGCTCTGGGGCATCGACGATGCCGATCAAGTGGGAGTCTACGACCCCAACTCGGCCAGCCGCAGCGCCCGTCGCTGGGGTGTCGTAGAAGTCCTCAACGAAATCGAAGCCATGTGGGCCTACTACTAGTCATTGGGCACTCATTGCACTCATTGGGGACAGACTTAAATGAGTAGCCCCAGGCTGCCAGGAACTGCCGACACGGAAAGCGCATCCCATTTTGGAGCTCAATAGCGGGATGCACTTTCCGTTAGCGGCCCGTTTGGGAAACTACGTTCCACTTTCCGGCAACATTCCGGGATGCATTTTCCGGTTGAGGCCCTCAAGGGAAACTATGTCCCATGTTGGACGCTCATTCTGGGATGCGCTTTCCGCAGTTGATTGATGCGGGCTTTAAGGACTGTTCCAAGCTGCCAGCAGAAAAGGAACGTCCCCAAGTGCCGGGTTTCCGCAGTCATTGGGGACAGACTTAAATGACTAGTCTTTTAAGAACGTCCCCAATGACTACCCACAGAATGAGGGTCTCATCGGGGACTAGGTAAATAACAAAAGCCCCCGCGGCCGAAACGGGCCACGGGGGCAGCAGGCTTGCAAGGGTTAACTCAAGTCCTCGCCATTTGATGCAATGACCTTTTGATACCAGCAGAAGCTGTCCTTTCGGTAGCGATCGAACGTGCCTTTGCCCGTATCATCGGCATCAACATAAACAAAGCCATAGCGCTTCTTCATCTGCCCCGTCGAGGCAGACACCAAATCGATACAGCCCCACGGCGTGTATCCCATCAGGTCAACACCGTCCTCGACAATTGCATCGCGCAGCGCAAGAATATGCCTGCGCAGGTAATCAATATGATATGCATCGTGGACTTTGCCGTCTTCCAGCGCATCGAGTCCGCCCACACCGTTCTCGGCGATAAAGAGCGGAAGATGGTAACGATCGTGGTAGCCGGCAAGCGTCACGCGCAAACCCAGCGCATCGATCTGCCATTTCCAGGCAGTCTCTTTATCCTTGAGGTACGGATTGCGCAGCGTCGGGAACACGTTGCCCTCCGCCTTCTCAGCGATCACCTGGTCATCGGCGCACACCAAGCGCGAGCAATAGTACGAGAACGAAATGAAGTCGACGGTATGCTCGGCCAGATACTCCGTATCGCCCGGCTCAAAGGGCACGTGAACACCCTCTTTCTCGAGCGCACGCAGCTTCCAAGTAGGATAGGCGCCCGCAGCCATCACGTCAGTGTAGAAGTAGCGGCCGCGGTCCTCCTCATACGCAAGCCATACGTCCTCGGGCGCACAACGGTACGGATAGGTCGCACCGGCAGCGATCATGCAACCCACCTTGTTTGCGGGATCGATCTTGTGCAGGATCTCGACAGCGCGAGCGCTCGCCATAAACATATGGTGCGAGAACGCCGCGGTCACGGCTGCACGGTCACGCTCATCCTCGAGCGTGACGCCCGCGTTGATATAGGACAGCGCCACGCTGTTGATCTCGTTGAAGGTGAGCCAATAACGCACGAGGCCCTGGTACGCACGTCCGACGGTCTCGACGTAGTGCGCATACCGCTCGATCATCTCTCGGCTTTGCCATCCACCATAACGCTCGACCAGAGCCAACGGATAGTCGTAGTGCGACAGCGTCACGAGCGGCTCGATTCCGTGCTCGCGCAGCGCCTCGAATACCTGACGGTAAAACTCCAAGCCCTCACCGTTGGGCTCGGCCTCCATCCCTGTGGGAAAAATACGGCTCCAACAAATTGAAAGACGCAGGCACTTAAAGCCCATCTCGGCAAAGAGCTCGACGTCCTCGCGCCAATGATGGAAGAAGTCGTTGCCCCAACGGCATGGATACAGCCTGTCCGGATCATCCACGGGCTTTTGCCTGCCAAACATCACATCCCAGCGGTCGGGACCCTGTGGAATCAGGTCGGAGTGCGACATACCGCGGCCGCCCTCGTTCCAGCCCCCTTCGGCCTGGTTGGCAGCGAGCGCGCCGCCCCACAAAAAGCCCTCGGGCATACCGGCAGCAGACGTTCTGTCAAAGTAACCCATGCTACTCAGTATCCTTGGCAGAAGCTGCCGCGGCGTTCTCCTGCTCCTGCGCCAGGAGCTGGTTGTCGTACACCTTAAAGAACGGGTACCAGACCACAGCCATGACCACGATCAAAACGATCGTAAATACCCAGATACGCGGGTCGAGGCACTGGATAAAGCCCTGAACGAAGATGGGGAACGTGCCGCTCACCAAGATGTAGAAGTTAGAGACAAGACCCAGTGAGATTGCACCCCAATACAGCAGGGCCGAAATCATACCGCCCAGCACAAACGGAATCATGAGGATCGGGTTGAAGATGATGGGTGCGCCAAAGATCGCGGGCTCGGAGATACGGAAGAAGCTCGGCACGATCGATGCCTTGCCAAATGCCTTGAGCTGCTGCGACTTTGCCTTAAACGCGCAGAGCGCCACAAAAGAGAACGTATTGCCCGTGCCGCCGATGAGGTTGATGACCATCGACATGAGTACCGGGTGGAACTCAAGCGGCTGCCCAGCAGCGTAGAGCGAGGCGTTGGCAGCAAAGGCGGCAAGCGTGACCGGGGCGGTGATGGGCATCACGATCATGTTGCCGTGGACGCCAAAGCACCAAAACAGCAGCGTCATGAAGCAGATAAGCAGTGCGCCGGGCACAGAGTCAACTGCGACGGAAAGCGGGGCAGCGAGCAGCTTCTCGATAACCGAGGGGATGGACAGCGTGGGATCGATCATCTGGATCAGCAGGTTGCCACCAAAGAAGATGAGGATGTTGACGAGCATAGGCACGATGGCGCCAAAGGTTTCGGACAAAAACGGCGGCACGCCATCGGGCATCTTGATGGTGATGCCCTTGGTCTGGCAGAAGCGCGTGACCTCGACGGAGACCAGGGCAACGATGATGGCGGTAAACAGGCCCTGCGCACCCAGATAGGTGCAGGGGACCGCCTGGAGCACGGACTCATCAGCAAGCTGGTAGTAGGACGACGGCGCCGCGGCGATCAGGAACATCACCAGCGAGGTCATACCGGCGTTAAGCTTGGGCATCTTGTAGGTGCCCGCCAGGTTATAGGCGATTGCGAACGTCACGATCACCGACAGTATGCCCATCGTCATGTTGAACGGGATGAGCAGCGTGAGCTTATTGGCCGTGGCAAAATCGAGCCAAGGGCCAAAGACGGACCAGAACCCGCCCTGCGCCACCAGGTCGGCCGTGACCGGCGGGTTGGCGATGATCATAAAGACGGCAGAGACCAAGATGAAGCTGATCGCGCTCATAAAGCCCTTTTGCATGGAGGCAAAGTGACGCTCGGTGCCGCAGAAATTGGCAATAGGGGTCAGTTTTTCCTGAAGCAGGGTCATGAACTTTTCCATGGTCGCCTCCTAGCCCAACAGCGACTGGGCGAGTGCCAGCACGTTGGCGGCGTTGCCCATGCCGTAGTCCTGTGCGGGGATGACCGCGGTCGGCTTACCGCTCCCCTGCTTGACGGTGTTGAGCTGGTAGGACACCTGCGGCCCCAAGAGCAGCACGTCATAATCGGCGCAGGTCTCCTGATACTCGCCGATACCCACCGCATCGATATCGAGCTCGATGCCGTTTTGCTCCGCGTATTTCTCGAGTTTCTTCATCAGAATGCTTGTAGACAGGCCAGCTGCGCAAACAAGAAGGATCTTCATAAGGGATTCCCTTCGCATTGATTGGTTGGATAGTCGCCGCACGCCGTTAGGCGTTCTTGGCTGCAGTGCGCTCATACAGGCAGATCAGCTCCTGCACGAGCTCCTGAGCAAGCATGGAGCACATGAGGTGGTCCTGAGCATGGACCAGCAACACATCCACCGACAGATGCTCGCCCGCCGCCTCGGTCGAAAGCAGCTGCGTTTGGATGTGGTGAGCCTTGATTCCCGCATCCTTTGACTGCTTCATGAGTTTGGTGGCAGCGTCAAAATCCCCCGCCTTTGCCTTTTCAAGGGCTTCGAAGGCAAGGCTGCGTGCCTCTCCCGCTGCAGCGACCAGCTGAAACGAAACCATCTCGGTTCCCTGATCGTCCATAACGGTCTCCTCTCCCGTGATGTCTGGTTTGTACTTGAATATTCGAAACACCTATCTCCCGCCCGCAATCCTCGAGGTTTATTGCAGGTAGACTGACAGCGTCATCGACAAAAGAAGTCTTAAGCCGTATGCGCTTGCACAAGCGCCATCAGCTCATGCCAGGACCGGCGCTCGCGTAAGCGCTCGACCCCCTGGCGGTCCATAAAGATCTCAGCGAGCAGCGAGCTCAAGATCCGCGCCTCATCGCCGCCCGACCGGGCAAACGACACCATAAAGACGATATCGACCTCATGGCCGTATTCGTCCCAAAGAATGGGATGTTCGAGCAGGCCCACGGTAACAAAGGCCTCGGCGCTCAAAGGATGCATCCCATGGGGCATGGCCACCCCATTGCCAAACGAGGTGGCACTCGCGCTCTCGCGCTCGGCAACCTCTTGGGCAAACTGGGCATCGACACGGCCGCTCTCGACGGCGCGCTCGGAGAGATATCGGAGAACGGCCTGCTTCGACGACGCCTCAACGCGGTTGAAGAACAGGGCACGGCTAAAGAAAGCGCTCAGGGAGTCCGATTGCGCAGCGTCATCACTCAGCACCTTGCGGATAGCGTTGACATCGCTCGTCTCCAAGAAGAAATCGGCCTCGCGGACGGGCACAGGCAACTTGACGTTGAGCGGCACCGTTGTGAACACGTAGTCGATGTGCGAAAAGTCGAGCGTTCCCACGCGGGCGACGTCGCATGTCTCAATCGACTCGATATACATACCAAACTGCTTGCGGTACTGGTGCTCGAGCATACGGGCGCTTCCCGCTCCCGAGGCGCACACGATCAGGATGCGTTTGCGACGCGGCTGGTCGGCTTGCTGCTCGAGGGCCAGGGCAAATGCCATGGCGATGTAGCCGAGCTCCTCATCAGAGGGCTGGCTGCCAAAATGACGCTCGAGTACCTGCGAGGTGCCGGCCGCCATCGAATAGGCCAACGGAAACCTCGTCTTGATATCGGGCAGCATGGGGTTATCCATATGCATGTGATATTCAAGGCGATAACCCAGAGGGCCAATATGCCGAGCAAGGTTCATGCGAAGTTCAAGATCGCTGCTAAAGTCAAACCTAAACTCATCGTTGACCGCACGTACCATCTCGGAAGCAATCTCCCACATCTCGTCCGAGATAACGGCAGAGCCCTTCTCGGGCACGCCCGTGCCCCTGCCGAGCAAATGGATTGCGATAAAGGCAACCTCTTCTCGGGGCATGCTCACGCCCAGGGCATCCTTGATGTTTGCGGCAATCTGGAAAGCCGCGGCGTATTCGCGCGTTCCCTCCAGTTTTTGAACGTCCGATTCTGCAGCTGGGACATAGCAGCCCTGCTCGATGCGGCCAAGAGCGATGTAAAGATGCATGATGAGATTGCGGGATGCCAGCGAGCTCACCGTGACGGGCGAGGCCGTCAGGGCATCGTCCACACATGCGGCGATGGCCCGCAGGTGCTCGGCGAGCTTTGCATCGTCGGTGTCGGGCAACACGGGCCTCACCAGCGAGGCCAGGCACAGGCGCCGTTGCGACTCCCCGCCCGCAACGCGGATTCCGTAGCGTGGGCGCTTTTCAAGCGCTAAGTCAAATTGGGCGAGTTTCTGCTCTACCAGACGCATGTCATTGGACAGAGTCCGCGCCGAAACGTAGAGTAAATCCGCATACTCCTCAATCGTCACCCACTGGGACCGCATTAGGAGGTCGTTAAGAAGGAAGGACACACGGCCGTCGCGCGTATCAGGAATGCCCGGATGGGCCAGAGCCGCACCGTCTAGCAAGCGAGCAAGCTCATCTGCACGTGCAACATCGATACGATACTGCCCCTTGCTGCCAACGATGCGTGCAACCCCTGCAAGGTTGTCGTTTGCGCGATGGATATAGTTTCTCACGGCGCGCTCGCTTACCTCGAGACGCTTGGCAAGTACCGCGACAGCGACAGGCTGAGCGTCCTCGATCATATTTACAAGCTGCTTGACGCGAGCATCCATGTCCTCCTCCTTTCCCTGCGTCTAGTCTAACGCGGTAAAGAATGACACTCCACGTCGCGCTCGTTCCGCCAACCCGGAACAGGTTGCGGGGAGTTCAGCTGAGCTATGGAGAGCCTGGGGAAAGGGCCCGAAGGCAATGCGTCGGTGTGGGATGCGCCTTCCCAGCCATTGTGCAGTCATTGGGGACAGACTTAAATGAGTAGTCATTGGGGACGTTCTTGTTTGACTAGTCGTTTAAGAACGTCCCCAATGACTATTAAGGACTGTCCCAAGCTGCCGGCAGGAAAGGACCGTCCCCAAGTGCCGGGTTTGTCCCCAATGACTAGGTGAATAGCAAAAGCCCCGCAGCCGGAGCGGACTGCGGGGCTCATGAAGAGAGGCTAGTTTGTGGGCGTCTTGCCTGGCGCCCACGAGAGAGGCAACAGAGTAGAGGCTACTCGTGGATGCGGGTACCGGAGAGACCGGCCATGGTCTCGGCGGCCTTGTCCAGGGCGCCGATGATGCAGGTGCGGCCCTTGCGGGAGCGGGCGAACTTGATGGCGGCGCGGACCTTGGGCTCCATGGAACCCTTGCCGAACTGGCCCTCGTCGGCCAGGCGCTCGGCCTCGTCGGCGGTGATGTCCTCGAGCTCCTCCTGGTTGGGCTTGCCAAAGTTGATGGCGACATGCTCAACGGCGGTCAGCAGGAACAGGACGTCGGCGTCGCAGTCCTCGGCCAGCAGCTCGCCGCCCAGGTCCTTGTCGATGACGGCGGGAACGCCCTTGTAGCAGCCCTTGTTCTCGTAGTCGCGGACGACGGGGATGCCGCCGCCACCGCAGGCGATGACGATGAACTCGTTGTCGAGCAGGTTGAGGATGGAGTCAGCCTCGACGATCTTCTTGGGATCAGGGGAAGCGACGACGCGACGCCAGCCGCGGCCGGAATCCTCGACGAAGACCTTGGAAGGATCCTCGGCCATGAACTCCTTGGCCTGCTCCTCGGTGTAGAAGGGGCCGATCGGCTTGGTCGGGTTCTTGAACGCGGGATCGTCCGGGTCGCACTCGATCTGGGTGACGACGGTGGCGGCGTGCCAACGCTTATAGCGCTTGTGCATCTCGCGGCCGATGCCCTGCTGCAGGTGGTAGCCAATGTAGCCCTGGGACATGGCGCCGCACTCGGGCAGCGGCATCTCGGGGGTGCCGATGGCGTCGTGGGCAGCGGCGAAGGCGTTCTGGATCATGCCGACCTGCGGGCCGTTGCCGTGGGTGATGATGATCTCGTTACCCTGCTCGATAAGACCAAGGAGAGCGTGGGCGGTGTTGCTCACGGCCTGGATCTGCTCGACGGGGTTGTTGCCGAGGGCGTTGCCGCCGAGGGCGACGACGATGCGGTCGGGCTTACCGTACGGTTTACTCATAGTATTCGTTCACTTCCCAGCTACTAGCGAAGCGTCGCGTACATCATGGCCTTAATGGTATGCATGCGGTTCTCGGCCTCCTGGAACACACGAGACTGCGCGCTCTCAAAGACCTCGTCGGAAACCTCCATCTCGGTCACGCCGAACTTCTCGGCAATCTCGGCGCCGATGGTGGTCTGCGTATCGTGGAAGCTCGGCAGGCAGTGCATAAAGATGGCGCCGGGGTTTGCCTTGGCCATGACCTCGGGCGTTACTCGATAGGGAGAGAGAAGATCGATTCGGCTCTTCCACAGCTCCTCAGCCTGGCCCATACCGACCCAAACGTCCGTATAGATCACGTCTGCATCCTTGACGCCCTCGTCGATATCCTCAGTGAGCTGGATCGTGCAGCCATTCTGAGCGGCGATCTCCTGGCAGCGCTCAAGAAGCTCGGGATCGAAGTGCGTGGCGCCCTCGACATCGCCCTTGGGTCCGCAGGAGCAGAAGTTAATGCCGAGCTTGGCGCAGATAACCATCAGGGAGTCGCTGACGTTGCCCTGCTCCTTGCCCATATAGGTGAGCTTCATGCCGCGCGTGTCGCCAAACTCCTCACGCATGGTAAGAATGTCGGCAAGGGCCTGGGTGGGATGGTACTCGTTGGTCAGACCGTTCCAGACGGGAACGCCAGCCTTGGCGGCAAGCTCCTCGACGATCGACTGGTCGGAGCCGCGATACTCAATACCGTCATACATGCGACCGAGCACGCGGGCGGTATCCTCGATGGACTCTTTCTTGCCCATCTGCGACGAGCCGGGGTCGAGGTAGGTCACACCCATACCCAGGTCCATACCGCCGACCTCGAAGGCACAGCGCGTGCGCGTTGAGGTCTTCTCAAACAGCAGGACAATGTTCTTGCCCTCGAGAAAGCGGTGCGGATAACCGGCGCGCTTCATATCCTTGAAGTTCTTTGAGAGGTCGAGCATGTACTCGATTTCCTCGGACGTAAAGTCAAGCAGGGTAAGAACGCTTCGACCAGAAAGATTAAGAGCCATGATTTGAGTCCTTTCGGTTGTTGGAACACACAAGGAGAGATGGGCGGCGCAGACGCACACGCGCCGCCCAGATACGCTAACGCTGACTAGATTTCCTCACGCCAGAACGGCATGGTCATGCAGCGCGGGCCGCCGCGACCGCGAGAAAGCTCCTCGGAGGGGGCGACGAGCAGCTCGACGCCGGCCTTGTAAAGAGCATCGTTGGTGACAACGTTGCGCTCATACACGCAGACCTTGCCCGGTGCGACCGCAAGAGTGTTGGAACCATCGTTCCACTGCTCACGGGAAGCCTCGATCGGATCGCCACCACCGCACTCAATCATGGTGATGTGGTCCATACCCGTCGCAAGCTCGAGAATATGCTGCAGGGTGCCCTCGAGCTCCTCGATATGCACCTCCCCCTCCGAATCGCCCTTGGTCAGGCGGTAGGCACGAAGCGTCTGGTAGATGCCGGGATAGACCGTGAACTTATCGCGATCGACCTGCGTGCAAACGGTGTCGAGATGCATGTAGGCATAGCCGTGCGGAATCTTGATGGCATAGATGTTCTCGATTTCGGCCTCATCAGAACCCCAGAACATATTCTTGGCGAGCTCATCGATGGCCGCAGTCTGGGTACGCTCGGAAATACCGATGGCGAGCGTCTTGGCGTTGATGTTGAGAATATCGCCGCCCTCGATATGCCACTCGCTATTGTGGTCGTACCAGATGGGGCTACCGGCGTAATCGGGATGGTTGCGGAGCACCGTTTCGTAGAAGATTACCTCGCGATTGCGCTGATTCCAGTACATGCGGTTCATGGTAGCGCCCTTGCCCACGACAGCCAGGGGATCACGGGAGAAATACGAGGCGGGCATGGGGAAGAGGACCATGTCGTCGCCCTTCAGCTCATCGCCGTCCAAGCTGGCAAGAGAGCCGCCGACATGCGGGATCTCGAGGTCGCGCACATACAGTCCGCCCATAGCCGTGAGGACAAATTCCTTGTTGTCCTTGATGGAATCGAGCTTCTCGACAACGGCCTGGCGAAGGGCCGCGTTGGAGATGCCGGACTCCCCCATGAACTTCGTCATGAACTCTGCGCGAGTGCCCTCGACTTTGTCAAACGTCTCAGCGAGCAGCTCTTCCATATAGACGACCTCGGCGCCAGCGCCGCGAAGAAGGTCGGTAAACTGATCGTGCTCTTTCTGGGCATAGTCCAGATAGAACGCGTCGTGAATCCAAACGCGGTCGAAATCCTCCGCCTTCATGTTTACAAGATCCATACCGGGGCGATGGACGCACACCTTCTTGAGGGCGCCAATCTCGCTATGAACGTTCAGTCCTTTGTTCATCTCTATCCTTCTTTCTCACAACTTGTATGTGGGGTTTTGCATTTACGGCAGGGGGATAAGACCCGAAACCGCAGTGAATGCCATGCAGATAACGCTTACGACCAGGAAGAATTTCCAAGCGACCTTCCACCACTGGCCAAGCGGAATCTTACAGACGCCAAGACCGGCAACGAGCATCGCGCTTGTCGGCGAAATGAGAGACATGGCAGCACTGCCCATGGAAAGGCCGGTAACTGCAGCCTCGGGGTTTAAGCCCATCAGCTCAACAAGCGGACCGAAAATGGGAATCGTAAGAGCAGCGATGCCCGAGGAGCTCGGAACGAGGATCGACAGAAGGTTATCCACGACGTAGAGAATGCTCGTAAAGATAACTGCCGGAACTCCAGAGAGAGCCGTGGCGAGCGTGTTGAGAATCGTATCGATGATGAGGCCGTCATTGGCGATTACGAGGATTCCGCGGGCGAGGCCAACAACGATGGCAGAGAACGCGAAGTCTGCAATTCCCTTAACGAACTCGCCAGCGATCTCCTTCTCATTCATCCCGGAAACAACACCCGAAAGAAGAGCCATGGCCAAGAAAATCGCAGAGATCTCGTTCATGTACCAGCCCTGGGTTACCAGACCCCAAATGATAGCGCCAAGTCCAAGCACGAAAATAACCATGACGGCTTTTTGCCTAGCGGTGAACTCGCTATCGAGGAGATTCTCGTCCGCGCCAAACTCTTTGCGCTTCTCGATATCATCGTGGAAAGCTGGGGATGCCTCGGGATTCTTCTTAACCTTGAGGGCATACATCACAACCCATGCGATGGCAACTGCCGTGAGCACGACAAGGGCGATAGTACGCAACCAAAGCTGGGGGTTGCCCTGGATACCGAGGATGCCCTGGGAAATCAGGACGTTGAACGGGTTAACGGTAGATGCGATGTATCCGATACGGGCACCCACAAACACCGTCATGAACGCTGTAATTGAGTCGAAGCCCATGGCCATCATGATCGGCATAAGAATCGCAAAGAACGGAAGCGTCTCCTCTGCCATACCAAAGGTGCTGCCGCCCAAGGCAAAAAGCGCCATTAGGATCGGAATGATGAGGACGTCCTTGCTCTTGAACTTCTTCACCACTCGGGCGACGCCGCTCGTGATGGCTCCGGTCGCCGTGATGACCTGGAAGGAACCTCCCACGATCATAATGAATGCAACGACCTCGACCGCTTGCTGGATGCCGATCGCAGGGGCCTCAAGTACTTCGAAGATGCCTTGGCGAAGATCGACCTCGTTGCCGTCCTCGTCCGTATAGACCTTATCGACAGGCTCATAGGTGCCCGAGACCGTTACCTCGCGACCGTTAACCTCCTGGCGCTCAAACGAACCCGAAGGCACGACCCAGGTCAGAACGGCAAATACGGCCATCAAGACGAGAATGATGGTGTACACGTGCGGGACTCGAAGAGTGCGCTTCTTTTCTGTCTCTGCCATCTCTCCTCCTTAATTCAGGGGTTTTTCGTTGCCGGCAAAGCCATTGTGTCATCGCGCAAAACACCCTTCCGTCTCTTCGCCCGCCAACGAAGCGCATCGACCCGTAAACGGACTTTAGATTGACGTAATTTTTCAATTTGCTTTCTAGATTGATGTTTAACATCAATTACTAAGCCGGTTCGTGCCATTCACCTGTGACAGATATGATGTAAATTGAATCGAACTCGTAATGTGCCACTATGGAAGCAATCAATACTCATCGCCAAAGCGAGGTCTTATGTCCGCACTACATGTTCAAAACGAAATAGGAAAGCTAAAAAAGGCCCTCCTGCACTGCCCCGGCCCCGAAACGCGCAACTACCCCGACGGGCAGTTCAATCGGGTCTTTACGTTGCGTCCGTCTAGCAGCTCATTCGATCTTGATAAAGCCCTTAGGGAGCATCATGCTTACTCGGCGATGCTCGAGCACGAAGGGGTAGAGATTCTCTATCTTGAAAACCTTCTTACCGAAGCCCTTGATGCGACAGAGCAAGCGCGTCGCTCTTTTATCGATAGCTACATTTCAGAATGCGGCGCGCGGGGCATTGAGCTCGAGTCTGCCATTCGCGAGTATCTTGAGCATATCGAAGGTTCCCGCGACCTGGTCCAGGCAGCCGTCAACGGCGTTCGCTACTCCCAGGTCTTCGACACGAACAAGGAGGTGTTCAGCCTCTCAAAGCTGACGGGAGACGCATACTCACCCGACGACCTTCTCATAGCCCCCCTTAACACCATGTGGTTCACGCGCGATCCAGCAAGCGTCATCGGCGAAGGTGTCACGCTCAACCATATGTACTGGCCAGAGCGCAACCGTGAGGTTATCGCCTATAAAACGATTTTTAACTATCATCCGGATTTCCGCGAGACTCCTCAGTTCTTCAAGCATGAATCGACTTACCACATTGAAGGCGGCGACCTTCACAACCTCAACAGCGAAAATGTAGCCGTTGGCATCTCTCAACGAACCGAGCCAGCAGCTATAGACACCCTAGCGAATAACTTGCTCTGGGACGAGAACTCGACTATTGAGTCCGTATGGGCCATTGAGGTTCCCTACGATGATCTCTGTATTCATCTCGACACATACTTTGCTCGTGTTAACTATGAGACATTCCTCATTGACCGGATGATCCTGGACCAAGTGCGAGTCTACTGCATTATACGAGGCAGATCGGAAAGGACAACCCGGGCGCGTCATGTCGAAGGCGGACTAAAAGAAGCGCTGGGATTAGCCCTGGGTTTAAGTTCACCGCAATTTATCCCTTGCGGCGGCTCAAATCCCGGAGCGGCAGAGGTCGAAAGAACCAACAATGCCATAAGCACCCTTTGCCTGGAGCCCGGCAAGGTCTGCGTATACGAAGAGAACACCGAGACTAACAAGGCACTGGAGCAGGCCGGTATTGAACTTGTTCCCATCTCTATCTTTGAGCTGACAAACGGCTTTGGCGGCCCCAACTGCCTCTGCCTTCCCCTCGTCCGCGCTTCATAACATGGGAACGGGTCAAAACATAAAGGCGCTTCGCAAGCGCGACCAGCTCACGCAGGAGGAGTTCGCGGCACTTGTCGGCGTCTCCAAAGAAACGGTATGCCGTTGGGAAAAGGACCGCTATGCCATCCGCCGGTCGACACTGCTCAAGATCGTTTCGAAATTCAATCTGCAGTTTGACGACCTCGCATCGGAAACCGCAGGGCTTGCCGCAAAGCTCGACCACGAGGGGCGGAAGGGGGAATCCAAGGAAACTACTACTGACTCCCTTTGTGATGTATTTAAAATTCAGATGAATGGAGGCAGAACGGGACTCAAGCAGACCGGAACAACGGCGCTCCCCTCATCCGTATTCAAAAACCATCGCGGGTGCTTCTTTGTTCAAATGGACACATCTGCCATGTCCAAATGCTATCCGATAGGATCCCTTCTCCTAGTGGACCCCAACCTGAAACCCTGGAACGGATGCTCCGTCCTCGCCTTGGCCGATAATTCCAGAATGGTCATACGGCGATATAGCACCGGCACGAACACCGTGATGCTGTCATCTTACTCATATCGCACGTCGGAACCGGATATTGTGCTGGACAAACGCCGAATCAGGATTCTCGGAGTCATCGTCTGGTTTCAGGCATCCCATGACCTGAGCATCTAACCAAATTTGCTCTTGTTTACCCCCTGCACACATCTCAAACAGCAAAAGCCCCGCAGCCGGAGCGGACTGCGGGGCTCATGAAGAGAGGCTAGTTT
>CABRZC010000017.1 GCA_902475375.1 uncultured Collinsella sp.
ATGAAGTAGTCCTTATGGCCGATGAGGGACCGTAGGTCGAGATAGGGCTGCGAGGTCGGCTCGCGCAGCATGAAGTCGATGTATCGCGCATAGTATGCCCATCGCTGCTCGAGGCTGGGGTAGAGGTGGTAGAAGCCGTCGAAAAGGCTCTTGAAGCCAAAGGCTTGCTTCCAGTCCGTCATTCCGGCGCGCGCCATGCCTGCGCGGTTGTAATGGTTGAACCCGGCGGCGCTTGACATGCCCGAGCCGATGCCGACGATGATGGCGTCGGCATCGTCGATAAGGCTTCGAAGCCTATACGCTTCCCTCTCTAGAGACGGCATTGGGCAATCTCCTCGAAAGCCGGGGCCATATCGCCGTCAACGAGAATCGTCTCGCACGATGCATCGGGCGCCATAGCCTGGCTGTAGTTGAACACGATGTAGGTGGCGTGCTCGCAGACGTTCGCGATCTGGGCGAGCATGTGCTTTATGATGCCGTTGCGCAGTCCCACGCCAAGTTCGAGGATGGCGACCCTGCCGTTGCGATGGGCTTGCACAAGGCGCTCGAGCTCCTCGAGCTGGGCCGTGGCGAGGGCGTCTGGATGGGCGAGACGCCGCTCGTCGATCGACGTGCGTATGCTCCCCTCCGTCTCGAGCACGCGCTCCTCGTCGAACCCGGCGCGCGCGAAGTGCCCGTCGATGTTGCATGTGACCACGAAGGTGTCGGCGTGCTCCGTAAGACGCCGCAGCCCGTTCATGAGCGAGCCGGGCTCATATTCGAGATACTCCTTTTGATGGAACCGCTCGGCCCATCGGCGTCGCACGCTGGCATCCGGGGAAGCGAGCCCCTGCAGTATGCAGCCGATGCCGTCTGCCTGGGCGAGGTCCCCGTACGCCTCTTGGAAATGAGCATCGGCGCAGAAAAGGTTGAGCCCCTCCGCCATGTCGAGTCCGTTGCTAGCGCCGATGATGACAAGATCCGCTTCGGCTAGCGCCCTGCCTATGCGAACTGCTTTCGCCGTCTCCATGCGCTACCTCCCCAGCGTCTTGCGCACGTCGGCGAGCACGTCGGCGATGTCAGCGCGAACGGCGAGCCCCCGATCCTCGATCGCGCGGGGGAGAAACTGCGTCTTGTTGTTTACGGCGATGTAGCTGGCCTGCGGTAACTGCGCCGTGAGGGCCCAGAACGGCTCCTGGATAAACGCGGGCGTCATGCGGCCCACACCCAGCTCGAGGAAGAGGATCCTCTGCCGTGCGTGCGCGTCGAGCCAGTCGGACACCTTGCGGTACTGCTCCTCGTAGAGTTCGCCCTGCAGGAAGTTGCCGTAGCCGCGAACCCAGGGGAACGCCTCTGCCCCGCAGTGCGGGCAGCGCGGCACGAGCTCTGTCGGAACCTCCAGACCGTCTCCCATGGCCTCTACCATGTGGGAGATCGGCTCGACCGCGTTCCACACCTCGTCGGTGCAACAGTGGGAGCACTGAAAGAAGCGGTGGTCGCCTTGGATCTCTGCCACTTTCTCCCAGGGATAGAGCTTCACAAACTGCGTGTCCTGGTTGGTGGTGAGCACGAAGAAATCCTTCTCGGCGAGAATGGCGTCGAGGTCCCTGTAGGGCTTGCGCAGCGGGGCGTTGAGCGTGGTGTCGAGGAAGGTGGCGAGGTATCCCCAGCGCGCCTCGGCGGTGGGCCAGCGGTAGAACGACCCCTCGAAAGCGCCCTTGAAACCGTAGCGCTCGGCGAATTTGCCGAAATGCCTGCGATAGGTTGCGTTGTCCTCGTAATAGAAGTCGCCGCCGCCCGCCGCGGAGAGCCCAGAGGCCCCACCCACCAGCACGCAATCGGCTTCCTCGATCATGCGGGCGAGGTCCCTGATTTGCTGGTCGTAGGGCTCGGGCTCGCGGTCACTCAGCTCATAGGGCGTGCCGCCGCTGCGGTAGGCGGCCTGAAGGGAAAACGATTGGTTGGTGAGCTCGATAACGAGCTGCTCGTACAGGGTTACTGGATACCTTCTTTCAGCTATTATAAACAGGTGTCTATAAAAAGTATCCATGTCGATTTGCTTAAGAGCAATGAACAGCTTCGGCCTGCTGTCGATAAACGAGCGTTTGCCGGGCATTGTCGAGCGTTGCAATTGGAGGGGTAATGGAAGCGGGGAAGATCGATCGTCGCCGACGCTATACACTCTCGGTCATACGGGAGGCGTTCTTCGCGCTGCTGGCCGAGGTCGGCTTCGCGAAGATGACGGTAGCGGATATCTGCCGCCGCGCCGATATCAACCGTGGCACGTTCTATCTGCACTACGAGGACAAGTTCGCCCTGCTCGACGCGCTTATCGACGAGGCCTTGGCGGCGGTGCCGCCGCTCGAGGGAACGGAGGCGGGTGCCCTCTGCCAGCGTCCGCCGGCAAACGATGACTATTATCTGCTCTACTCGGATGACGACGCGTACGCCCGGGTGGCACAGCGCGTCGTCGAGCGCGGCGCCGAGCAGATGGTTCCCTCGATCATGGAGGAGACTGGGCTTTCGCGCGAGGACGCCTATCTGCTCTTCGTCCACAACGTCCAGGGAAATCTCGCGGTCAACCGCCTGCTCGGTTGGAGGCGAGGGCCCGAGTTTGCTCACGCTCAGGAGCTGCTCAGCGCCTATTCCGAAGGGGGCATGCGGGCGGTATCGGCTCGTCACGATCCTCGTAGCTCGTCTTGACCGCATGTCATTTCAGGTAGGTGGCGTTGCTATGGGCCCTCTTTGATTTTCGACGTTGTATAAGGCAATCGCAATCGTCTTGAGCTTCTTTAGGGAACTTGAACAAGAGATATGGCCTGCTGGCGATTGATTAACACCATTCGTTTTGGTTACAAGAAAGCATGCTGCGCGCCTGCAGCATGAGGGAGAGGGAATCCTATGAATATCGTTGTATTGAGCGGCAGCCCGCGTAAGGGCGCTAATACCGATACCATGGTCGAGGCGTTTGCCGAGACCGCGCGTGAGGGCGGCCATACGGTCGAGGTCATCCGCGTTGCCAGCAAGAAGATCGCCGGCTGCTTGGGATGCCAGTACTGCTTCGCCCATGAGGGCGTCTGCGTGCAGAAGGATGACATGGCCAACGTGATTGAGTCGCTGAAAGACACCGACATGGTTGTCTTCGCTTCGCCTATCTACTGGTTTGATATCACTGCGCAGGAAAAGACCGCCATCGACCGCCTGTACGCCTTCGGTGCCACGGGATTCCCGTTCACCAAGACGGCCCTTTTACTCGATAGCCACAGCGAGGGTGTCTATGATGCGGCGATCGCTATGTACAAGTCAACCTGCGCGTACTGCAAGTGGGAGGACCAGGGCATTGTCACCATCAGCGGTATGACCGAGCGCGACAGCATGGCATCCTCGCCCAAGTTGAAAGAGGTGCGAGAGCTCGCTCGCAAGCTTGCCTAAGGACAAGAAGAACGCATGGCAATCAGCACAAGCGGAAATGCTTGCTGCCCTTACCAAGAGGATTGCTGATTGCCATGCAACGATGCTCCCGCGGACAATTCCGGTGTGCTAAAACGCCTTCTCGTTCAAGAATTCCCTGAACGCGGGGATGTCGAAGCCGACGAGGCCACGTCCACGTTCCCCGATAACGCCGTCCTCGAGGAGGCGGCGTTTGTATTGGCTTGCGTAGTTGCTGGCGACGCCCATGCGTTTGGCTATCTCCGAGACCCTGCTGGGGCCAGAATCGGGCAGCATCGCGAGCAAAAACTCAATGTCTTTATCGGAAAGCTCCTGATAGGTCGTTTCGAGAATACGATCGCGCAGCTCCATACGGGCAAGCAGAGAACCCTGCTGGACATCGGATGTACTGATTTGGGGCGAGTTTTCCGAAACATCCCAAGTGCGATATCCGACGAGCTGCATCATGTAGGGAAATCCGTCGACGGCCTTCACGGCATCCTCGAGCGCTTCTGGCGTGATTGAGCGTCCTCCTGCTTCAATGGTTTTACGAAATGCATTTGCAATCTCAACATCAGTGATTCGTCCCAGCTGATGATACTGGGAGCGTCTGAGGAACGAGACGGAATCGTTACGTAGCAACGCCGATACTTTGTAGGGCAGTCCTGCCATGAGTAGGGCAACTTTTTTACCTTCGCGTACAAAGTGCTGGTAAACAGAGGCAAATTGAAGCATTTCTTCGAGATCGACGGTGACTTCATCGATGGTGATGAGAAGTCCGATGTCATGTTTTTCGAGTTGCTTAAAGATGCCATTCATGCGCGTGCGCCAGTTGCCCTGAGCCTCTTGAGCGTATGTCCAATCGATGCCCACTGGGCCAATTTGAACACCGTTTATGCGCGCGTGAGGCTGTGAGAGGTAGCTATCTGCGGCTTCTTTGGTTCGCTCGATAATATCTTCGAGCATGCCTGGCATGGCGGAGACATTTGCTGCGATCCAGTCGTGTTCAAGCGCCGTTTCTGAAAGGAGCGAGAGAAGTGCCGTCTTGCCCGTTCCCCTTGCGCCAGTAAAAATGGTCGACAGGTTGGGATCTCCCGGGCCGTTGATAAAGCCACGGTTGATGTCGCGCAGGATATGCTCGCGACCCGCTAGAAAGGGAGGGACGCTTCCAAATGTTGGGGTAAAGGGGTTCTTGCTGTACTCCATGGTAGCTCCTTTGCAGGTTTTGCTAATTTTTGCAAGTTTTGCTAACTTTTGCAAGTTTTGCTAACGACTGACCAAAGGGCATCGAAGTAGTGACGCTGACATTTTTTACGCAGAAAAATAAGCAGAAATCAATTTATCTGCGTTAAAAAATAGTTGAGAAGAAAAACGACGAGTCCCGGGCGCAATGCCGTTGCGTTCCGGGCCTCGTCGCTTTGCGAAGTATCTAACGATCTCGTTGCCGTGGTACCTAGTCAAACAAACTCGGCATGTCATTTTCCTTCATGAGGGCGCCGGCGGAGGGCAGGCTCTGCGCGGTGAACTTCTCGGCCGAGACGCCGGCGCCAAGGATTTCCTCGGTCGTGCCGACGGTGGTGACCGAGCGGCCCTTCTTGGCCGTAAAGGCCTGGACGCCCTGCGTGTTGGTGGTCGTCTTGGTCTTGAGCAGCGACGTGTTGAAGTTCATCAGACGGTAGTCGCTCGAGACCAGCGCGATGTCGCGATCTTCCTTGAGCACCTGGGCATACAGCAGCTTGCTGCCACCGTAGATGGCGTTTTTGAGGCGCTTGCGGTTGGTCTTGGTGACGTATCCGGCAAGCGCGACACGCACCACGCGGCCGTTCTCAAAGACGAACAGCACGTCGGCCTTGTAGTCCTCGGGGTCGATGACCCAGATGACGTTCTCGTCGGGTTCCATCTCAAGATCGGTCGGCAGGTACGAGCCCAGCTGTGCCGACTTGGTGTCCTCAAACGCCGTGACCTTGCACTTGTACACCTGGCTCTTGTTGGTAAAGACCAGCAGCTCGTGGGTGTTGGAGGACGGGAACTCGATAAAGGGTTTGTCGCCGTCCTTGTACTTGAGCGTGGTCGCCTTCTTGAGCACGCGGTCCGTCATCTTCTTGAGGTAGCCATCGCGCGAGAGCATGATCGTAACCGGGTACTCCTCGACCTCGGGCTCCAAGCTTACCTCGATAACCTCATGGGGCTCGATCCTGCCCGTGCGGCGCGGCATCACGTACTTCTTGTTGACCGCGGCCAGCTCGTCGCTGATGACCTTCTTGATGTTCTCTTCGCTCGAAAGGATCTCCTCAAGCTCGGCAATCTCACCCTCGAGCTTAGCGATGTCCTTGGTGCGGTTGAGGATGTACTCCTCGTTGATGTTGCGGAGCTTGAGCTCGGCGACAAACTCGGCCTGGGTCTCGTCGATGTCGAAACCCTTCATAAGGTTGGGTACGACCTCGGCCTCGAGTTTGGTGCCGCGGATGATGGCGATCGCCTTGTCGATGTCGAGCAGGATCGCCTCAAGGCCGTGCAGCAGGTGCAGGCGCTCGGACTTTTTGCCCAGGTCAAAGTTAATGCGGCGACGCGTGGACTCAATACGCCACTTGACCCACTCGCGCAGGATCTGACGCACGCCCATAACACGGGGATAGCCGTCGACGAGCACGTTGAAGTTGCACGAGAACGAGTCCTGCAGCGTGGTCGAGCGATAGAGCTTGGCCATGAGCTTGTCGGGGTCGACGCCGCGCTTAAGGTCGATGGCGATGCGCAAGCCCGAGAGGTCGGTCTCGTCGCGGATGTCAGCGATCTCTTTGACCTTGCCCTCCTTGGAGAGCTTGACGATGCGCTCGATGATGACATCGGTCTTGGTGGTGTAGGGGATCTCATACACCTCGATGATGCGCTCTTCGGGAATCCAGCGCCAGCGGGAGCGAATCTGGAAGCTGCCAAGACCGGTCTCGATGATCTTCTCCATCTCCTCGCGGCGGTAGATAATCTCGCCGCCGGTCGAGAAATCGGGCATGGGCATGTACTCGAGCAGGTCGCAGTCGGGGTCCTTCAGGTAGTGCATCGTGGCGGTGCAGACCTCGTTGAGGTTGAAGCCGCAGATATCGGACGCCATAGCGACGCCGATGCCCTTGTTGGCCGAGACGAGGATGTTGGGGAACGTGGTGGGCAGCAGACGCGGCTCCTTCATGGCACCGTCGTAGCTGTCGACGAAGTCGACCGGGTCCTTGTCGATGTCCTTGAAGATCTCGGCGCTGATGGGGGAGAGCTTGGCCTCGGTGTAACGCGAGGCGGCGTAGCTCAGGTCGCCCGAATAGTACTTGCCAAAGTTGCCCTTCGACTCCACGAAGGGGGCAAGCAGCGCTTCGTTACCCGTCGCCAGGCGCACCATCGTCTCGTAGATCGCGGCGTCGCCGTGCGGGTTGAGCTTCATGGTCTGACCCACGATGTTGGCGCTCTTCTGGCGCTCGCCCTTGAGCAGACCCATCTTGTACATAGTGTAGAGCAGCTTGCGATGCGAGGGCTTAAAGCCGTCGATCTCGGGGAATGCACGCGAGACGTTGACGCTCATGGCGTAGGGCATGTAGTTGACCTCGAGCGTCTGCGTGATTGGCTGATCGGTGACCTCGGAGTGCAGGCCGATGACGTTCTCGGCGTTGACCTGCTTTTTCTTTGGCTGGTTCTTCGTCTTCTTCTTTGCCACGATTTCCTCTTGAACTTCTTATGGGCCGTCGTTATCGATGTGCTGCTATTGCAGGTCCAGCTGGTCCAGGTATTCCTTGCCGTGCTCGGAGATATGGCGCTTGCGGCCTGCCTCGTCGTTGCCCAGCAACAGGTTGAACATGGTTTCCATCTTGGTGACGTCCTCGGGCTCCACCTTGATCAGGCGACGCGTCTCGGGGTTCATGGTGGTGAGCCACATCATGTCCGGATCGTTCTCACCAAGACCCTTGGAGCGGTTGATGGAGCACTTCTGGTCGCCGATCTCCTTAAGGATGCCGTTCTTCTCGAGCTCGGTGTAGGCAAAGTAGGTTTTTTCTTTGCAGTTGATCTCGTAGAGCGGCGATTCGGCGATATACACGTAGCCCTCGTCGATAAGTGTGGGCACTAGGCGGTAGAGCATGGTGAGCACGAGTGTTCGGATGTGATAACCGTCGACGTCGGCGTCCGTACAGATGATGACCTTGTTCCAGTTGAGGTTGTCCAGGTCGAAGGCACCCAGGTTCTTGATGCGCTTGTCCTTAATCTCCACGCCGCAGCCCAGCACGCGCATAAGGTCCATGATGATGTCGGACTTAAAGATGCGCGGGTAGTCCTCCTTCAGGCAGTTGAGGATCTTGCCGCGGACGGGCATGACGCCCTGGAACTCGGCATCGCGCGAGGTGCGAATGGCGCCTGCTGCCGAGTCGCCCTCTACGATGTAGATCTCACGACGGTTCTTGTCCTTGGAGCGGCAATCGATGAACTTTTGCACGCGGTTGGCCATGTCGGTCTTCTGCTGCAGGTTGGTCTTGATGCTCTGGCGGGTCTTCTCGGCATTCTCGCGCGAGCGCTTGTTGATGAGCACCTGCTCCATGATCTTATTGGCGGCGTCTTTGTTCTCGATCAGGTAGGTCGAAAGGCGCTCCTTAAAGAATGCCGTCATGGCCTGCTGGATAAAGCGGTTGTTGATGGCCTTCTTAGTCTGGTTTTCGTAGGACGTCTGGGTGGAGAAGCAGTTGGTCACCAGCACCAGGCAGTCCTGGACGTCCTGCCACTTAATGCCGCTCTCGTTTTTGTTGTACTTGCCCTGTTGCTTGATGTAGGCATCGATGGCGCTGGTCAGAGCACTACGGGCGGCCTTTTCGGGCGAACCGCCGTTCTCGAGCCATGACGAGTTGTGGTAGTACTCCTGCATCATGAAGGTGCGCGAGAAGCACATGCACGCGGTGATCTTTACGTTGTAGTCGGGCAGGTCCTCGCGGTCGCGACCGCGGCGGTCGGCCTCGATAAAGAAGGGCTCGGTAAGGTAGTCGGTACCGACCTTCTCGAGCACGTAGTCCTCGATGCCCTTGGGGTAGCAGAAGTCCTCTTCGGAAAACTCGCCATCGTCGCCCTCAATGCGCAGGCGGAAGGTCACGTTGGCGTTGACCACGGCCTGACGGCGCATGGTCTCGCGATACCAGTCGTGAGGGATGCTAATCGATGTAAAGACCTCAAGGTCGGGGCGCCACTTGATGGTGGTGCCGGTGCGGTCCTCGTCGCTGGGCTCAATCTCGAGTGCCTTCTTTTTGGCGCCGACGACCTTACCCTTCTTAAAGTGCAGGGAGTACTTGTTGCCGTCGCGCCAAACCGTGACGTCCATGTACTCGGATGCGTACTGGGTCGCGCACGAGCCCAGGCCGTTGGTGCCGAGCGAGAAGTCGTAGTCGCCGCCCTGGTTGTTGTTGTACTTGCCGCCGGCGTAGAGCTCGCAGAAGACGAGCTCCCAGTTAAAGCGCTTCTCGGAAGGGTTCCAGTCGAGCGGGCAGCCACGGCCGTTGTCCTCTACCTGAATGGAGCCATCGCGAAAGGCGGTAAGGGTGATGAGCTTGCCGTAGCCCTGGCGCGCCTCGTCAACGGCGTTGGACAGGATCTCGAAGGCGGCATGCGCGCAGCCGTCGAGCCCGTCAGAGCCAAAGATGACGGCGGGGCGCAGGCGTACGCGCTCCTCGTCCTTGAGCTGACGAATACTGTCGTTACCATAGTTTGCGGTGTTTTTTGCCATGCTCGCTCTCTCGATGCTCCTTTGCTGCGTTTAAGTCATATAGATAGTCAAGGTAGCATAGCCCGGCCCATAGGCGATTCCAACCAACACGAAATCCATCGAACAATCGTTCGGATTAACGGGTAAAACGTGTCGTGCGGATTGTTGTTCCGAATCGAATATTGGGACAAGCGTCTCGTTTTATGGGCCACGGGCGTGCGTGTGCGAGTCCCTTTGGCCCATAAGGAACGCTGGCGGGTCGTTATTTGGGCCGTGGGTCACTTCGCCCGCGCCGTGTTTCGTCATACGCTCATAGTGGAAGCCGATGCCACGGGGACGGCGAAGGCCTCGGGCAACGGATGAGCTGCAAGCGAAAGGAGCGGTGAGGATGATGAAGCCCATGACGAAGAAGCTGCTGTTAGGAATTCCCACTGTGACGCTTTCGGCCGTGCTGGCGTGTACCGTGGCAGGCTGCGGCGGTAGTGCTCCGAACGGCTCGGCTGGCAGCTCGGGTGGTAGCGCGCCTGTGCAGGAGAAGTCCAAGAAGGCCAAGGCCTATGAGTCGCAGACGGTCGAGGTGGCTGGCATTACCTATGAGTTGGTGGCTCACGGTACGTTCTATCGCGGTGATGCCAAGAAGCAGGACGGCTTTTACCTGCACATCAAGATTACCAACAACAACACAAAGAACAGGACGTTCAGTTCCTTTAACGTGCATGCTGCCCAAGGCGATCTTGAGGCAGGCGACCCGTTGTTTACTTCCGGCAAGGCGGCCGTGCTCGACTACGTTGCAAGTGAGGCTCCCGATGAGCTTCACGAGGGCATCGATCTTTCCAAGAGGCCAGATATCGGCCCGGGCGAGACCGTTGAGTACGTGTATTTCTGGGCGCCCAAGACGGCGTACTACGGGCCCATCACTGTCGAGTTCGTAGACGCTTACGCCCCCGCCAAGAATCATGAGGCCATGCACTTTGACACCACGGGATGCGAGACCAAGGAGTTCAAGGCGGCCGGCGGCGTGGCCGATTCTGGCGAGAAGGCAGATTTAACGGGCATCGACTGCGCATCGTACAGCATCGAGGCCGCCGATGGGTACACGCTGGATTCGTCCGACGAAGAGCGCGAAAAGGCAAACTTCTTCCACGACGAGACTGGAGGACGCCTGAACATCAGCATCTTCCCGCGCTCGCCGGAGGAAGAGGTTGCAAGCCTAGAGCAGGTCTACGAAGGCAAGGAGACAACAACCGACCAGGTCGAGTACAACGGCATAACGTGGCTGCGCTTTACCGGTCCCGACAACGGTCATACGCTGTTTGCGACGGCTCCCGCAACGGGTGAAACCGTCCGCGTGTCGATCGGCTGGAAGATCGACTGGGATGCCGCCGTGCCCATGATGGAGGCACTGAAGCTCAAATAACGCCGCGATTTTCACGTCAGGCGACTCAGGGCTGGCTCCGAGTTATCGGGGCCAGCCCCTTTTGGTGTTCGATGAGCCGAGTCGGCGTCTCACACAAAAGTAACTAGGAGCTAGCGAGGCCTATCCGAATTGACCTCATTGGCGGTGTCTTTTTCGAGCGCCGTGCGGCGGACGCTGTAGGCGACAAGGCCGGCACCAGCTGCGGCGAGTGCTGCTGCGGCTGCGGTTAGGGGGACGTTGCTGTCGCCCGTGCCGGCGAGCGCGCCCGCTTTTCTGGAGCGCTTGTTATTGCCGTGATCCTTGCCGCTGCCAGAGCCACTGCCGCCACCGGAGCTGCTTCCGTCGGAACCACCTCCACTCGAGCCACCATCGCCGTCTACCGTCATTGGGGCGTCGTGAAGTCCTGTCGTATCCGCGCTGTCGCATACGCCGACCTGAACTTCTGAGCGTTCGCATGCCGCGTCGGGCACATGAAGCTCGTGCAGAACGGCACTCAGCGCCGAGTTTGCGCCCGGTCGGATCTCCTCGAGCGTTACGGGATCGAGCGCCACCAGATTACGCGCCTTCGCATACAGCGTGACGCGTTTGCCCACTTCGTCGCTCCAGCTCTCGGGGATGGCGAAGCTCATGCGGAACTGTGCCGTGCAACCCGGTGCCAGCACGGCGTTGCCGTTGTCGGCTACCAGCGGGTGCGTTGCAAAACGTGCGCCCAGCGTCTCGAGCGCGTACTTTACGTGTGCCATGTCGTTGGCCGAAGCGTCTTCGGCAAGCTCTGGATCGTAGATCGAAGCCATGCGTGCGTTCGCTCCGAATCCGATGGATGCGCTGGAGAACGGCTGGCTGGAGCCCTCTCGGTACAGATCGATTGTGCCGGCAGTCAGCAAAGTGTTGCCGTCGTTTCGCACCGTGACCATGAAGGATTCGCCTGCTGCTCCGGGCACCACCGCGCCCGAGGTAGCGACCGCGCCCGTCGGAGTGGCACACGCCACCAGAGGCACTTCGATGCCGTGCAGCTCTGCCTCGCTCTTCTCCGCGCTCACAATGTGCGTGGCGAGCGCGGAGAGCATGCCTCCCGACGTCAAAAATGTCGTTATCTGATCGACGGGATGGTCCAGCTCGCACATCACGAACGGCTCCGTGAACAGATCGCCTGCCAAGGTGCTGGCGAAGATGCGGAAGTGCTTGCCCATTACTGCTACCGGGTTGCCTTCTTCGTCGTAGGTTTGCCCCACCTTGCCATCGGTGTTCTCTACATAGAGCGCGCACCTGCCGTTGTTGCTTACGCTAAACGATGCCGGGCCACAGCCTGCGGCACCCACGGGCTGCGTTGCAAATGCCGATGCGCCTCGCGTCCAAGTAATATGCTGCAGCTGCTCGTTGACGGTGGCCAAAAAGCCCGAATGTTGTGGCCACGGCACCGCATGGGGCACCGTGGCGTCTGGTGGCATAACGCCCCAGCCCGCAATGGACTGGCCGATCACGGCGTACGATGCGCAGCCGCAACCGTCTGCGGTCTCGTACGCAACGGGCACCACCATTTTGCCGTTGATATTCTCGGGCTCGCTCAGCTCGATACTCGACGGTGCTTGCGGAAAGCGAAGAACTTGGCGGAACGTCAGGCTGTCGCCCAAATCATCCGACCACAGGGTAAAGCATTCCAGCGCAACCTCGGCCTCGCTGCCGAGCGCCTTTTCTGCGGTGGTTCCGCGGCGGTGGAGGTAGGCACCCGACAGGCGTCCGTCGATCAGCGTCTTGCCTACCGTGATGCGCGGGCACTGCAGGCAATGGTAGCCATCCTCTTGCAGGCGGCCGCGCGAGATGCTGCGCCATGACGTATGCGACACCACGCGGATCTCGTCATTACTTATGCGCAGGCGCACAACGGACAGTATGCCGGCTGTGCTTGCCGTATCGAAAAGGGTGTTGTCGCCGGCGGGGCGCTCGCCCGAGACCAGCAGCACGTAGGCGTCCTGGTTTCCTCTTCCGTCCGTATATTCCACCACGTCGAAGTCGTAATCGAATATGCCGTCGCGCTCCACGTCGCCCTCGCCAAACCCAAGGGGAAAGTCCACGGGCGTGGGAGCGGACCACGTGCCGTTTGCCTTTGTGTGCACCACCAGGCGCGAGCGGCCATTGTCGCCGTAGCGCACCGAGGCGATACGGAACAGGCATTCTACGCCGGCAATCATCGTTAGCTTCATGTGGGCTTCGCTGAGCACGCCGGAAAACAGCACGTTGTCGCTCGAGGGTTTTATGCCGCCACGCTCGTCCTCCGACACGCCGGCAGAATTGGCGTTCGGGTCCGCAACGGCGTTCGTTGACTGACCGATGTAGGTGTACTCATACATCGGCGCGGCGTTTTCGTCGTTCTCTACCAGTGCATGGACGAAATGCTCGATCTGTCCCGTGTCTTCGCTTTCTGAATCCGCCTCGAGCTCAATGCGCGTGGCCGCTTGATCCCAATCGCGCACGACAGGCGCGGCATTTACGGCAGTGGCCTTAACCTCGGCGCGTGCGAGCAGCTCGGCGTTGGTGACGATGGTGGCCGATGCGATAAACTGCGGCACACCACCTGCTTCGGCGTTGCCGGCCGAGCCGAAGCAGGCATCCAACGTATAAGGCGTATTTCCACCCAATGCCAGCTCAGAGCGCTGGAGTACATACTGGTCGCCATTGTTCACCGACATATTCCACGAATCGATGAGTGTGGGCCACGACCCCGACCAAGCCTTGGTGGTCCACTTGAACATTACGAACTGGAGTATCACATCGACATCGACGTCTGCACCTACGCGCAGCCGCGGAAGCTGGTGTCCATCTGCCTTCTCGTACCCAATGAACAGTGTGAGGGATGCGGCGCCACGCACAGCGGACGAAGCGACGCCTGCAATGCCGGCTCCAAAGGTGACGGCAAGTCCGATCTGGATGGTGAACGAGCCCGACGTGTTGGAATAGTCGAGCGAAATGTTCTTGAAAAACGCCGCGCCGCTGCCGTGCGTGTGGGCGCCCACGGCGAGCGCCAGTTTTGCCAGCACCCAGGGGTTGACGTTTAGGAAAAACGGCACCGGTCCTAGGGTAAACTGCTCGGTCCAATTGAGGTCGGTTCTTACCTGGAAGAGGGCCTTAATATTGCCGTATGCGGGGTCGTTGTTGTCACCCCAGGTTTTGCCCACCCAATCGTAGGCGAGCGAGCCGTACAGCTGTGTGGCGATATCCATCGTGAACAGCGGCGTGCAATGGTGGCGAAGGAGCTTGGTGTTTCTTGGATCGGTGCCCGAACCGGCACTCATACTTTTGTACTGATTCCACTTCCCCTCCATTTCGTCGAGGTAGCGGTTTGCCTGCTTGGCGCCCGACTCGCGCGGTGACTTCTTCCAGTACTCCGGATCCGGATTGCCCGAATCGTTCATATAGCTGGCTGGTTTGTATCCTCCGCCAAACAGCACGTATCCAGCAAACGAGAAATCGAAGAGGATCGGAAATGTGGGTATCCAGCACGCGAACTTATTGCCGCCGATGCCGGGAAACGCCGCGGGGAAATCAAACGGAGTGACCTCTTGGTCCATGGTAGTGGGGACGATAGTGGTCGAGCCCGATTCCGCCTTTGCGGCCGGCGCGGTGACAACGGCCATGGGGGATGAGAGCGTGTAGGTTTTGCCCTGATAGTCGAGGACAAAGCGCAGCTTGCACCCTTCCTCCAGAAGGCCCGATGCCGCGTCGAGAAACTTGTCTTCGAGTGTGAACGTCGCCAGATTATCCGCGCCTGATGCGCTGGCCTTGATCTGGCCGATCTGCGTGACGGTTTCGGGCGAGCTACCCGTGGCGGGCATTACCTTGTTGATGTGCAGCGTTGCCTGTCCACCCTGTGGCAGATGTGCCTGTACAATAAAGGCATGCGTGTCGGGTTGGTCGTTTGCCGCGTCGTCCTTCGGCAATGCCATGAACGTGGCATCAGCGTACTGGATGTCCCATTCGTCGAATGTGAGCTGGCGGAAGTACGGCTCGCCGTCGGACAGCGGACGTGTGGGTGCGGTTATGGCGGTGCCGCCCTGGATACGCGCAAGGGGAATCTCGACATCGCGGTAGCCCGCCATGCTAATGGAGATGCCGCCGTTAAAGTCGTACGCGTCGAGAAGCGTTGCCTCGTCCACGTAGTCTTCCGAAAGAGGGGCGACCTCAAAGATGGCCGTGCCTTCGTCATCGGTCGTGGCGGTGAGCTGCTTGCCTACGGCATAGCGCGATGTGAGCGTGACCTGGGCACCTGCGATGGGCGTATTCTTGTTGGCGACGTCGACCACGACTACACCAAACATGGTGCGCGAGAGAACGAGCACCTTGAAGGGATCTTCTTCGTCGGCATAGGCCGCGGTGGGCGCGAACGGCAGCAGGAAGGCATTTTCGCTTCCCGGCACGCGAGGCAACATGATGCTCGCCAGCGAGGACGCTCCAGCAACAAGTAACGAACGGCGATCAAGCATCTTGGGCTCCCATCCCGCAAATATCGGTGGAAATAATCCAATTTTGCGAGAAGACGCTTCGTGGCGGTAGTGCCGTTCGATGGCCAAAATGTCCAAATTGATCGAGCGAAGCGCCGGGTTCCGGAACGCGTTCGATGCGCTTGGCAGCCCGGTCGCTAACGCAACATATGCGCGACCAGCTCGGCGCGCGTGCCGATGCCAAGCTTTGCGTATACGCCGGATAGGCGGTTTTTGACGGTGCCCGGCGATACTCCCATATGGCGTGCGATTTCGGCGTTGGTCCACCCACGACAGGCGAGCATGGCCATGGTGAACTCTGTGGTCGTTAGATCGTCGGCCACGTCCTCGCCCGAATCGGGGTTGTGGATGCGCCGCCAGCCGTAGCTGAAGCGGTACGTGATCTCGATGATGCGCGCGAAATCGTCAGGGTATTGCGTTTTTAGGCACGCCTCGATGAGCCCCTGTAAAAGGCCGTGGTGCTCGCCGATGAGCTCGATGAGGCCGTCGGGGCGCGCAATGTCCCAAGCGGCGCCAAAATGCGCTTTTGCGGCGTCGACGTCTTTGAGACTCATACAGGCCATCGAGGCCGACAAGTGCAGGAATAGCTCCGAGATGGGGTAGCTTCCCTGTTTCATAATCAGGGCGTTTTCCGCCATGCCCAGGCTGCGGCCGTATTCGCCGCGCAGATACAACGCGTGCGCCATCACGTAGCTGGCGAACAGGCGCAGGCCTTCGGGCAGATGCGCCGCAAGCGGATAAAACTCTTCGGCAGAATACGGGGAAGGCAAGTGCAACAGGACGCTCGCGGCGGAGGCGAACAGGATATGCGTGGCGTGAGCGGCGGGCGACTCCTCGTCAGTTGGCGTATCGAGGATGCCCGTAAGGCACCGGCGGGCGTCGGCGATACGGTTGAGCGACAGGCTGGCGTATCCGCAGATAAAGCATGCGGAATAGCGCAGTGCGGGATCGGTGGCGTCAAGATAGGGGCGTGCTGTCTCGGCGGCGAGTGTGGCCTGTCCGCGAAAGTACAGCGCTTCTGCCGTGGCGATGGTGCGTGAATCGGGGTCGGAAATGCCTGCAACCGCAGCGTCAATCTGCCCCGGCACAAAGGCAGTGCACATCAACGGCATGGGAACGCGCGGGTAGCCATCGCAGTCCATCTTCCATCTCCCATCAGGTGGCAACAATGCAACAATTGTACCCCTGTTGCTCGGGACCCCTTTCGTTTTACTGCTCGGTTAACGCTGCGGATCGTTTTGGAAGGGTTACGAGCATGGTAGTCCCGTTCTCGGAACTTGCTTCGACCTCTACCGTGCCACCGTGAAGCGCTGCAATCTCCCAAACAAGCGCTAGCCCGAGTCCTGCGCCGCCGTATGCCCTGCTGCGGGATTTGTCTAGACGAAAGAACGGTTGGAAGATGCTCTCTCGGTACTGCTTGGGTATTCCCGGGCCCTCATCTTTGACTCGCAGGAGCACGTGGCTGTCGCTGCCGCTGATGGAGACATTGACAGTCGAGCCGGAGCGGCTGTAACGGATGGCGTTTTCGACCAGGTTGAACACCAGCCGATAGAGGAGCGCATCGTTCCCGATTACTAAAGCATCTCCAGCACAATTGAGGGCTATGCCCTTATTCTCGGCAAGTGGCGCAAGGTCGGTGAGGACCTCTTCGGACAAGGGACCGAGTTCAACATCGTCCTCGCAAGGAACGCTGCGGAGCTCACTCATCTCGAGTAATACCTTGGTCATTCGAGACATGCGCTCGGTTTGTTCTTGTAGCAGGCCGAGCAGCTCGGCTGTTTCGGGTTGCAAACCGGAGTGCTCGGAGATGAAAAGTTCAATCTGTGCTTGCATAAGGGCGAGCGGGGTGCGCAGCTCGTGTGCGGCGTTGCCGGTAAACTGACGCTGCGCAGAGAACCCTTCGCCAAGACGGGCGATCATGCCGTTGAAAGAGGCGCTGCATCGCTGTAGCTCGGTGGGCACATCTTCACTGAGTCTGATTTCGCTTAGGTTGTCAGGCTGCACACGCTCAACCTGGGCTGCAAAAGCCCGTAGCGGTTTGAGTGCACGGCCGCTCACAAAGTATGCCAGCACGCCGCCAAGGAGTGTGACTCCAGCCGTGATGCACCAGGTTGTCGTGCCAAAAGACTCTTGCGCGTCGTTTACGACGATCGTGACCTTGTCATCGGGGGTCGCTTTCGTTGGGTCGAACGCCTGGGGCGAATCTTCGCCGGTTGCGTTAAAGGCCGAGATGTTACTGCCGATGGCATCCATGTAGCGCATGCCCGTATAGCCGACCAGGCAGTTCGTCAGCACGCACGCCGCACACGTCAGCAGCGCCGTCATAATCGTTATGCGCCATTGCAGAGAAAGCCTTTTCATTCGCTATCCTCCATAACGTAGCCCTCTCCAATCCGATTGCGAATCGGGTCGTATCCCAAAGCGCTGCGTAGCTTTTTGCGGAGTGACGAGATATGAACGCGGGTTGCGTTGCTAAAGCTGTTCACGCTGCTATCCCAAACGTGCTCGATAAGCTCCTCTTGACTTACCGGACGTCCCTGATTAAGCATCAGGTATTCCATGATTCCCGTTTCCTTGCGCGTAAGAGACAAAGCCTCGCTGTTCACGGAAGCGATGCGCGCTTTGGTGTCAAAGCGGAGCTTTCCGCAGGTTAAAACTATGTCGCTTTGCGTAAAGCGCCTGAGGGTAAGGCTGCGGATCCTTGCCGCAAGCTCGTCCAGATGAAACGGCTTGGTGAGGTAATCGTTGGCGCCGGCATCGAGTCCGGCGACTTTATCGGATACTTCGCCGCGTGCGGACAGAATCAGTACCTTAGTCTCGCAGTCAGTTTTCCTAAGTTCCCTGAGTACGGTCATGCCGTCGATGCGGGGAAGGTTGAGGTCGAGTACCACGAGGTCGAAGGCCTCAACGTCCAGTAGGTCGAGCGCCTCCTGTCCGTCGTGACAGCAGTCGACACTGTACGCCAAGTTCCGCAAGCTGCGCGCGATTGCGTCACACAGCGCCCGCTCGTCCTCGACGATCAAAATACGCATAACAGTCTCCTTGCACATTTCAAATCGCGCTTAACACGGATTTTATAGCCGATATGGTCCAATGGTCGCGTAACGAAAGGAGTGGTCAGGTTGTTCAAAGCGGTAAAACCCGTGGTACAGGTCGCTTTGTTGATCGTCGGAATTGCCATGGTGTGCTTTGGCGTTGTGCGTGGCGAGGCGGATGCCGTGCTGGCCAAAGCGATTAGGCTGTGCTTGGAGTGTATCGGAATTGGATAAAAGAGAAAACACAGCGTCGCATGTTTTGGCTCGATTTCGCGGATTCATTCAGGCGGCGGCGACGCTCGTCACCAACATTCACCTGCCAAACTTTGCCAAAGGCGGCATCTATCAGGGCGCGGGAAAAACAGTCTGCGTACCTGGACTTAACTGCTATTCGTGCCCCGCGGCATTGGGTGCGTGCCCCATCGGGTCGTTCCAGTCGGTGGTAGGTTCATCCAAGTTCAACTTTTCTTACTACGTCACCGGTACGCTCATTTTGCTCGGCGTGCTGCTGGGACGCTTTGTATGCGGCTTTCTGTGCCCGTTTGGCTGGCTTCAGGAGCTGCTTCATAAGATTCCCGGCAAAAAGTTCTCCACGAAAAAGCTCAAGCCGCTCACGTACATCAAGTACGTCGTGCTGTTGTTTGCCGTGGTGCTGCTGCCCGTCTTGGTGGTTAACGACGTGGGCATGGGCGACCCGTTCTTTTGTAAGTACATCTGTCCGCAGGGTGTGCTCGAGGGCGCCATTCCTCTGGCCATTGCCAATGCCGGCATTCGATCTGCGTTGGGACAGCTCTTTACTTGGAAACTTGCCGTTCTCATTGCCGTGGTAGTGCTGAGCGTTTTGTTCTACCGCCCCTTCTGCAAATGGATTTGTCCACTCGGCGCATTCTATGCGCTCATGAATAGGGTGTCCCTACTGGGGATTCGGGTTGACGCATGCAAATGTGTCTCGTGCGGCAAGTGCTCAAAGGTTTGTCAGATGGACGTTGATGTGGTCCGCGCGCCCAATCATGCCGAATGTATCCGGTGCGGAAAGTGCATCGGGGTCTGTCCCGTCGACGCCATCAGCTATCGCTATGGCCTGGATGTGTCGGCGGAAAAGCTCCCCTTGACCGCCGATAAAAAGTAAACAAGCTTCGACAAAACGGAGGAATGACCATGAAGCTTTCTAAGATTGCGGCCCTGTTTATGGTGCCAGTATTGGCCTTGTGCCTTGTGGCGTGTTCGGCGCCCAGTGGCAATGCGAGCGAATCTGCGAGCTCCGATCCTAAGATCGCAGAACTCACTGCGCAGAAGCCGGCCAATGCCGACGAGGCCGCCGAGCTGTATGCGAAGCTCATGCAGAAGGAGAACGAGATCTTTTCGAGTGATAACGCGCTGTGGGAAAAGGTATTCAATGCGGCAAATAAAGACTCGGCAATGATTGAGGACGGCAGCAATTACGGCGATTTCCTGCTCAAGACCATCGACGGCGCCAAGGATGAGTTCACGGCGGATGAGCTCAAGACGCTCAAGGCCGGTGCACAGCAGATCAAGGAGATCGAGGACAAGCTCGAGAGCCTGGAGAAGGAGTTCCCCGGCTGTGGAAGCACGCCGAGCTCAGGCGAGAGCGTCGACGCTTCGACCGCTGGCATGACGGCTGGTGCCAATGCTTCGAGCGAGGCGACGAAGTTCCCCAGCTTTACGGGCAAGGACCTGGATGGCAACGACGTGAACAGCGACGAGCTGTTCTCTAAGAACAAGGTCACCGTCATGAACTTCTGGTTCACTACTTGCAAGCCGTGCGTGGGCGAGCTGGGCGATCTTGAGAAGCTGAATCAGGAGCTTGCCGAGAAGGGCGGCCAGGTCGTGGGCGTCAATTCCTTTACGCTCGATGGCAACAAGGGCGAGATCGCAGATGCCAAGGACGTGCTGAGCAAGAAGGGCGTGACATATAAGAACATCTGGTTCAAGTCGGATAGCGAGGCCGGTAAGTTTACGTCAAATTTGTTCTCGTTCCCGACAACGTATGTCATCGATCAGAATGGCAACATCGTAGGGGATCCAATCGTGGGAGCCATCAGCTCCGCTGAGCAGCGCGCAGCGCTCGACAAGCTTATCGACCAGGCGATTGCGAATAGCGAGCAGTAGAAAACGCGTAAAGCATGGCGAGGATCGCGCGCCGCTGTGCGGAGTAGTCCGCTGCCTTTCAAGATAATCTCCACCATACAGAGGTCCCGCTCGGGACCTCTTCTTTTGGGCGTCGTCCCGTTCGTTTTTTGGCGTGCTTCGTTACATTCCTCACTGGCTCCGGCAAAAAATGGGGATAGAGTAGGACAAACGCGTCGAATACGAACGGCGGGGGAGAGCGGGCAAGTGCGTCCGCGTGGGAGAGGTTGCCGTCCATGTTGGAGCTCAAAGGTATTTGCAAAAGGTACGTCACACAGTCGTTTACGCAGGTGGCGCTCGATAACGTGAGCCTGGCTTTTCGCGATAACGAGTTCGTGGCCATTCTGGGTCCCTCGGGCTCGGGCAAAACCACAATGCTCAACGTAATCGGTGGACTCGATCATTTCGATTCCGGCGACCTGCTCATCGACGGCATCTCGACCAAGGACTTTCACGATCGCGATTGGGATGCCTACCGCAACAACCGCATCGGCTTTGTGTTCCAAAGCTATAACCTCATTCCGCATCAGACCATTTTGGAAAACGTGGAGCTGGCGCTCACGCTCACGGGTGTGGGGCATGCCGAGCGCCGCCAGCGTGCGCGCGAGGCGCTCGAGGCGGTTGGCCTGGGCGAGCACGTTAACAAGCGCCCGAGCCAGCTTTCGGGTGGACAGATGCAGCGCGTGGCGATTGCCCGTGCCCTGATCAACGACCCCGAGATCGTGCTGGCAGACGAGCCGACCGGTGCCTTGGATTCCACAACGTCCGTGCAGGTCATGGATCTGCTCAAGGACGTGGCACGCGACCGCCTGGTTATCATGGTCACGCACAATCCCGAGCTGGCGTACCAGTACGCTACGCGCATCGTCAACCTGGCGGACGGCAAGATCACCGACGATTCCGACCCTTTTGATGTTGCCAAGGCCACGCGCCGTGAGGCCAAGCCTACGCGCAAAACCTCGATGAGCTTTGTGACGGCGTTGGGGCTTTCTGCCCGAAACCTTATGACCAAAAAGGGCCGTACGGCCATGACGGCCTTTGCAGGTTCGATTGGAATTATCGGTATTGCGGCAATCCTGGCGCTCTCCAATGGCGTGAACAATTACATCAAAAAGGTCGAGGAGGATACGCTCTCGAGTTACCCGCTTACGATCTCCAAGCAGGATTACGACCTGTCGTCCATGATGGGCGGGCAGGGGGCCGCGGATGACGATATGTCCAAGAGCGAGGACTCGTCCGACGACAGTGCCGGCGGCAAGGCTCAGGGAACCGATAAGATTCCCGTGGTCACGGCTGTAAAGGATATGTTTGCAAGCGTTAAGTCCAACGATATGACGAGCTTTAAGGCATGGCTTGACGACGGCGGCGATGGTATCGACAAAGAGGTCAACGCCATTCAGTACGGCTACGGTATATCGCCGGTTGTCTATCGTGCCGGCAAGGGCGATGAGAAGCCTGTCCGGCTGGTGCCCAACGCCATGACCGAGGCCATGAGCGGAGGCGCGAGCTCGGCGGCTACGGTGAGCATGGAATCCATGGGAACCTCGGTCTTTAACGAGATGATTGACGACCAGAGTCTGCTCGACAGCCAGTACGATGTTGTCGCCGGTCATTGGCCCACGTCTGCCAACGAAGCCGTAATGGTGCTTTCGAGCCGCGGCACGGTGGGCGATTACACGCTCTACAGCATCGGTGCGCTGGATATCGATGAGCTCAACGATCTGGTTAACAGCGCCATGGCGGCTGACGGTGGGGTCGAAGCGCCCGAGACCGGCGCCGACTTTACCTACGACGATGCGCTGTCTACCACGTTTAAGGTGTTGTCGCCGGCCGATGCCTATCGCAAAAACGAAGAGACTGGCATGTGGACTGACATGTCTGGCGACGCCGACTTTATGGCAGCCAAGGTTGCCGACGGTATCGACGTGCACATTGTGGGCGTGGTGCGACCTAACGAGACAGCCAATGCGAGCGCGTTGTCCCCGGGCATTGCCTACACGCATGCGCTGACTCGCCAGCTTATGGAGCGCGCCGCCGATTCGCAGATTGTGCAGGAGCAGCTCGCCCACCCCGAGACGGATGTCTTTACGGGCAAGTCTTTCGATGAACTGCAGGGCGAGGCCAAACAAGGAGTTGATCTAGGCAGCATGTTCAGTGTGGACGAGGCAGCGCTGAAGAGCGCGTTCTCGTTCGATGCGTCTGCGCTCTCGGGTGTTGCCGGCGGTATGGACCTTTCTGGTATCGACTTATCCGGGCTGGACATTGACCTTTCGGGCGTTGGGAAGGACATCGATTTCAGCGACATTATGGCCAAAGCGCCGGCACCAGATTTCTCGGGCATCTTTGACGGCCTGGAACTCACACCCGAGCAAATGCAGCAGGTGGGAACGCTTGCCAACCAGCTGTTTGAGGGATTTTTGCAGTCGGAGCAGTTTAAGGCGTTGTCGCCCGAGGATCTTAAGGACGCGTCGAAGCTCGCCGCCGCGTTCTCGACGTATCTTGAGAGTGATACCGCGGCCCAGCAAATCCTAGCCCAGTTCAAAGCGCTCGGCGGCGATGCCCTGGTCGAGCGCCTGCAGCAGGCGATGACCGACTATGTGCAAAAGCAACTGGCTCCGTATCTGCAGCAGGCTATGGATCAGGTGACCAAGACAATCAGCGACCAGATTGCGACGACGGTATCGTCCCAGCTCAAGGCGGGTGCAGCAGGACTTATGGGCCAGATGGCCACGCAGATGTCGTCGAGCTTTGCCAACCTAGCGAGCGCCATGCAGGTGGATGCGAGTGCCTTTGCTCGTGCTATCCATTTCAACATGGACGCCGAGGACCTGAGCTCGCTCATGATGAGCTATGCGAAGGCGTCGAAGCTCACCTACGACAACAATCTGACCACGTTGGGCTATGCGGATGAGGCCGACCCCATCTCGGTTAAGATTTTCCCGCGTGACTTTGAGGCCAAGGAACGCGTACTCGACCATATCGATGCGTACAACAAACAGGTCAAAGCCGCCGGCCACGACGAGCAGGCAATCTCGTACACCGACTACATGGGCATCATCATGGGCTCGGTGACCGATATCGTGAATACCATCAGCTTGGTGCTCATCGCGTTCGTGAGCATCAGCCTGGTCGTGAGCTCCATCATGATCGGCATCATCACCTACATCAGCGTACTGGAGCGCAAGAAGGAGATCGGCATCCTGCGCGCAATCGGTGCGTCGAAGCGCAACGTGGCAAACGTGTTCAACGCCGAGACCTTTATCGAGGGCCTCATTGCCGGCATCTTTGCCATTGTCGTTGTGGTGCTCGTGAGCTTCCCGGTTAATGCCTGGGCGCTTGCTGCCAAACAGGTCCCCAATTTGATGAGCCTGCCCGTGCAGGATGCGCTGGTGCTCATCGCGATTTCGGTGCTGCTGACGGTTGTCGCTGGCCTGCTGCCAGCCCGCAGCGCATCCAAAAAGGACCCCGTGGAAGCCCTGCGCTCCGAATAATGTGACAAAGGGACAGTCCCTTTGTCACATTGAGTGGCTTGTAAATCGAGGTCTAATACTTTTCCCGAGAAGTGAACGAGTGAAAACGGACCCCCGAAGTATCGGCACTTTCGAGATGCAATTTCTTGCGGTTTTGCCAGCCAAATCCTGCGGGTTTGTCGTCTAAAAATGTCGATGGTTCGGGGGTCCAAAAACGGTCGTTCACTTCTTGGAAAAGTATTAGACCTCGATTTTGCAAGGGCCCAATTACCGTTCGGCACGTTAAGAACTCCCTTTCCCCGCTTAATGCTTGACGGAGAGTCCCCTGGTTTATATACCTATCGGTAGGCATATAGGATGTAATGCCGATAGAAATGGAGTGACCATGGCTCTCACCGCACCAGCCGAAAAAGACCGTCCTCGCGAGAGCAGCGTATTTGCTTGGATTGTCGTTATTGCGCTCGGCTTAATGTCCGCCGGAACGACTGGCACATATAGCATTATTGCCGGCTCATTCGTTGCTCCAGTATGTGAAGACCTGGGCTTTGAGTACACCTCTTTCTCTTTCTATTTCACTGCGATTCTTCTTGGCCTTGCACTTGGACTTCCACTTTTGAGTCGTTTCATTCCAAAAGTAATAGGCAAACCGTGGCATATTTGCGTTGAACTTGTCCTTATTGCCGCCGGCGCCGCAATGGCGTTCTACACCGAAGTCTGGATGTTCATCGTCTCCGCTGCGGTGATCGGCATCTGCTTTTCGTTCACAACGGGCGTCTGCATGTCCGATGTTATTGACCAATGGTTCAGTAAATCGTCCGGTCTTGCCATCGGCCTTGCTTGGGGCGTTAATTCTCTCTGTACGCTGTTGTTGAGCCCTGTCATTACGCTGGTCATCGAGCAACAAGGCTGGCGTACGGGATACATCGTACTTGCGGCCGTTTCTGCAGCTATGATTTTACCTGCGAGTGCATTTATCATTCGCCTTAAACCCTCTGATCGCAACATGCTTCCGTACGGAGAGACCACCTCTGAAACCCATGAGAGCCACAGCGTCGATGAGCGGGAAGATACCCTCTCGGGCATGGCACTCCGTGATGCCACGAAAACGCCGTCTTTTATTCTCTGTGTCCTCCTGCTTTGCGTGGCGCAGCTCACCTGCTGCATGAACCAGTTGTTTCCAACCTATGCAAGCGAGGTCGGTTTCAATCCCATCGTAGGAAGCTTAATGGTCTCGGCAGCTTCGTTCTCCGACATCTTCCTAAATCCCTTCGTAGGCAAAACATGTGACAAACTCGGCGCTATTAAAGCAACGGTCGCGTGGACAGGTGTCAGCATTTTTTCATTCCTACTTCTCATCATTGGCGGAAGCAATGAGACCGTTTCCATCATTGCAGCTGGCGTAAACGATGTCATGTTCGCCATTGTTGGAACCGCAATGCCGATGCTTCTCCTCTCGCTCTTTGGATCACGCGATTTTGGAAGGATCTATTCAATCGTTTGCTCAGCGGGCTATGTCGTCGGTGCTTTTGGAATGCCGGTCATGATGAAGGTTTACGGCATGGCAGGGTCATTCCAGGGAGTATTTATCTTCTGCATTGCCTGCAACCTTATGATTGCTGCGTTTGCTATCGTTTCCGGCTTTCTCAGTAAGGCTGCTGAAAAGTAATAAGCGCCGATTGCATCGGCATAGATTGCCATGCAACAGGGGTCGACTCCAAGCCAGACTGGAGTCAACCCCTGTTTTCGTTTTAAAGGTTGCCCGCAGGCACCATGGGTGCCAACATGCGCTTCAGCTTGGCTGGCCTATTTGAACATAAGCTCGACTATTCCCGCCCAAACCGCTTTTTCATCAATATCCTCACCTTGAGCGACCGTATTGCTCGCTCCCTCCAGAACGGTATAAAGAATTTGTACGTAGAGCATCACGTCGGCACTATCGGAAAACGCGCCAATCTCTGCACCATGAAGAAGGATGTCTTTAAGCGCATCCATGGTTCGTTTGGTCGCCGTCGCTTGACGTTCCTGAACTGCAGGAATTCGATTTGCTTGAACGCTAACCTCGGCCAGCACGCGCCGGCGCTTTTCATCGCTTCGATAACCACCTATAACTGAATTGCCGAGCTCGATAAGCGCGGCCTTGAACCCGTCCCTATCGACTATTAGCGAGTAGTCGCGCTGATAGTCGATGGTCGGAAACATGCTGTCCAAGAGCGTAGTGAAAATCTCCTCTTTAGAGGGAAAGTAGTAGTACACCGACGGCTTGGATATACCGACAAAGTCGCAAATCTTTCCGATAGACGCTTTGTCATAACCGACTTCTGCCACAAGATCGTACATTGCGTCCAATATTTTTTTTCTTGTGCTCACGCTGCATTTCTCCATTGCAAATCATTTCCGCACTACCAACATTATTAAG
>CABRZC010000018.1 GCA_902475375.1 uncultured Collinsella sp.
CTAGGTATTTCTCAACAGCAGATGGCCGACCTGGCGC
The DNA here is from genome assembly GCA_902475375.1 of uncultured Collinsella sp. Lineage (GTDB taxonomy): Bacteria > Actinomycetota > Coriobacteriia > Coriobacteriales > Coriobacteriaceae > Collinsella. Next base: position 38 of record CABRZC010000018.1, read on the forward strand.
GTTCCGGCGAGCCTACCAAGATTTCCAGCATGTGCACGGTGTTTGCCGAAAGTGAGGTCATTAGCCTGATCGGTCGCGGTGAGCCGCGCGAGAACATCGCACGTGGCGTGATCGACAGCGTGGTCTCGCGCGTGGCGACCATGGCCGGGCAGGCCGCGGGCGCCCCGTACTACCTGACCGGTGGCCTGTGCGAGAACGCCTTCGTGGTGGAGCGGTTGGGCGAGCTGCTGGGGTCGCCGGTGACCACCTCGCCCCAGGCTCGCTTTGCCGGTGCCATCGGCGCGGCGATTCGCGCACAGGCGCTCGATTAATGCATCGGCCGTGGGCCTGCATTCATGCGTATACTGGGAGGAAATGATTGACCGATGAGAGGAGGTATCGATGGCTGACGATCAGATTAAGCTCACGTCTATGACTGCCGCGAGCGGTTGAGCCGCTAAGTTGGCTCCTGGAGCCCTCGCCCAGGTCCTGGGCGACTTACCCAATGTGCATAACGACAACCTGCTCGTGGGGTTCGATACCTCCGACGATGCGAGTGTTTTTCGTGTTGGCGAAAACCTGGGCCTCGTGCAGTCCGTCGACTTCTTCCCGCCGATGGTCGACGACCCGTTCCTGTTTGGTCAGATCGCGGCGGCCAACTCGCTGTCGGACATTTATGCCATGGGTGGACGACCGAGCCATGCCATGAACCTGCTGTGCATTCCCAGTTGCCTGGGCGTCGAGGTCGCAGGTGAGATTCTGGCGGGTGGCGCCGACAAGTGCGTCGAGGCTGGCTGCACCATCGCGGGCGGCCACACCATCAACGACGACGAGCCCAAGTACGGCCTGTCCGTGAGTGGCTTTGTCGCGCTCGACCGCATGCTCGCCAACAGCGGTGCGCGCGTGGGCGATGTCCTACTGCTGACCAAGGCGATCGGCTCGGGCATTATCACCACGGCCATTAAGGGCGTGCTCATCGAGCAGGACGAGGCCGCAGCCATGTTTGACTCGATGCGCACCCTCAACGAGGCCCCGATTCGCCTGGCCGAGGGACTCGAGCTTCACGGCTGCACCGATGTCACGGGCTTTGGCCTGATCGGGCATGCGTGCGAGATGGCCGAGGGCTCGGGCGTGCAGATTGAGCTCGCGTCGGGGGCGGTGCCGCTCTTTGACCAGGTGCTCAATATGGCGCGTCTGGGCATTATCCCTGCCGGCGCCTACCGCAACCAGGATTTCTTTGGCCTGCGCGTGGCGGCCGACGATGACCTGGAGCCGGGAATGCTGGATGCGCTGTACGATCCGCAGACCTCGGGCGGCCTGCTCATCGCAGCGCCTGCTGCCGATGTGGATGAGCTCGCCCGCCGCCTGCATGCCGAAGGTCGCGTTGCCGCCACAATCGGCCGCGTGTGCGAGGCGGTGCCGGGTGGTCCTGCCGTTCACGTTGTGCATTAAGGAAAACCGTTTATGCGACCGTCTACTGTTCTGGGCGGTCCCTTTTGAAAGGATTTGCTATGTCTACCAAAATTGAAGTCAATGCCATGGGCGATGCCTGCCCGCTGCCCGTCGTCAAGACGCTCAAAGCTCTGAAGCAGCTTGATGGCGAGGGTGTTGTCGTGACCTCGGTCGACAACGAGACGGCCGTCAAGAACATCTCCAAGATGGCACAGGAAAAGGGCTGCACGGCCTCGGTCGAGAAGGTCGCCGATGCCGAGTGGCACGTGATCGTGGCGACCGCCGGCGCCGTTGCCGTGGCCGATCCTGAGCAGGACGGCGCCGCTTTCTGCGACGCCAGCGCCGGCAAGGGCAAGCTGGTCGTGGCCGTCTACACCGATTGCATGGGTCGCGGCGACGATGAGCTGGGCCACAAGCTCATGAAGGCCTTTATCTTTGCCGTGACGCAGCAGGAGGAGCTGCCCGCCACGATGCTCTTCTACAACGGCGGCGCCAAACTCACCGTCGAGGGGTCGCCGGTGCTTGACGACCTCAAGGGCCTGGCCGAGCAGGGTGTCGAGATCCTTACCTGCGGCACCTGCCTCGACCACTTTGGCATTAAGGACCAGCTTGCCGTGGGCGATGTCACGAACATGTACGTGATCGTCGAAAAGATGGAGCAGGCCGGCCGCGTCGTGCGTCCGTAGCGCCTGGGTGGGATTGCCATGAGAGAAAAGCGCCCGGCGCTTGTCATCACGTTTCCCACCACGGCGGCCGCCATGGGCTGCGAGTCTCTGTGCCGTGAGCGTGGCCTTCCCGGGCGAACGATTCCCGTACCCGGAGAGGTTGCTGCCGGCTGCGGCCTGGCATGGAAAGCCCTGCCTGAAAATGAACCACTGCTGCGAAGCGAGCTTGCCGCGGCGGACGTTCCCACCGAGGGCTTTACTGTGATCGATATGTGGGAGGTCGTGCGATGATCTACCTGGATAACGCGGCGACGACCATGCACAGACCTCAGGCGGTCATCGATGCCGTGGTGCAGGCGATGTGCTCGCTCGGCAATGCTGGGCGAGGCGCCACGTCGGGTGCGCTCGACGCGGCGCGCACCATCCACAGCTGCCGCACCAAGCTTGCGCGCTTGCTGGGCTGCCCGCGGGTGGACCATATTTGTTTTACGCCCAACTCCACGGCGGCGCTCAACACCGCCATCAACGGCGTGGTGCGCCCCGGCGATCGTGTGGTCACGACGGTGCTCGAACACAACTCCGTGCTGCGTCCGCTCAACCGCCTGGCGGCAGAGCAGGGCGTGACTGTTGAGCATGCGGGCTGCGACACGAACGGCGTGCTCGACTACGACGAGCTCGAGCAGCTGGTCACGCCGGGCACGCGTGCCGTGGTGGTGACACACGCCTCCAATGTGACCGGCAACGCGGTCGACATTGCACGCGTGGCTGCCATGGCCCATGCGGCCGGCGCGCTTGTGATCGTCGATGCCTCGCAGTCTGCCGGCACGGCGCATATCGATATGCAGGTCATGGGGCTCGACGTGGTGTGCTTTACCGGCCACAAGGGGCTCATGGGCCCGCAGGGGACCGGTGGCCTAGCCGTGGCGGAAGGCATTGACGTGGCTCCTTGGGCCATGGGTGGCACGGGCGTGCGCAGCTTCGATGCGCTGCAGCCGCAAGAGTGGCCCACGCGTCTTGAGGCGGGCACGCTCAACGGTCACGGTATCGCCGGCCTTTCCGCCGGCCTCGACGTTATCGAGGCCCAGGGCGGGGTAGAGGCGATTGCGGCACGCGAACGTGCGCTTGCCGAGCGCTTCCTCGCCGGCGTTCGCGACATTCCCGGCATTGCGCTCTACGGTGCGTTTGACCAGCCCGTGCGCTCGGCGATCGTTTCGCTTAACGTGGGCGATATCGATTCGGCCGAGGTCTCGGACGCGCTCATGCAAGGGTGGGGGATTGCGACGCGCCCCGGCGCCCACTGCGCTCCGCTCATGCACCGCGCACTGGGGACCGAGCGCCAGGGTGTCGTTCGCTTCTCGTTTGGGTATTTCAACACGGACGAGGAAGTCGACACCGCGATTGACGCTCTGCACGATTTAGCCTGCTAAAGCGTATATACTTGCGGGACGGGTCTTTTGCCCGTCCCGTTTTGTTTCGACCCGAAAGGTGGTCCTATGGCATCATCCGCCCCGCGCGGTCTGCGCTCCGACCATGTCCTCACCGTCGGCATCGCCCTGTTCTCGATGCTCTTTGGCGCCGGCAACCTCATTATTCCGCCGCTGCTGGCGCTGCAGGCGGGCTCTGCCACGCCGCTCGCCATGCTCGGCTTTCTGATTGCCGCCATCGGCCTTCCCGTCATGGGCTTTATCGCCGTGGCACTTGCCGGAACGGCGCGCGAGCTTGCCGGTCGTGTGCACCCCAAGTTTGGCGAGTTTTTTGTCGCGGCGGTGTATCTGGCTATCGGTCCGTGTCTGGCCATTCCGCGTACGAGTTCCACGGCCTTCGAGATGCTGGTGCCGCTGCTGCCCGAGGGTGTCTCGCTCGGCACGGCCCGCCTGGTGTTTGCCGTCGCCTTCTTTGCCGTCGCCTTTGTGCTCACGCTGCGCCCGGGTGTCATTACGCGCGTGCTCGGCCGCATTACGGGCCCCGCGCTCATCGCCCTTATCGTATTGGTCGTGGGCGCTGCCGTGGTCTCGCCGCTGGGTTCCGCTGCCGCGCCGCAGGCTCCTTACGATGCCGGTGCCGCCGTGCAGGGCTTTTTGACCGGCTATCAGACCATGGACCTGCTCGCGTCGCTCGCCTTTGGCATCATCATCGCCGAGACCATCCACGAGCTGGGCGTTACCGACGACAAGCGCGTGGCCTTCGAGATTTCGCGCTCCGGCGTGATCGCTGGTGTGCTCATGGCCATCATCTACTGCGGTCTGGCGCTTGCCGGCACGCAGCTGAGCACCGTGATGCCCGATGCCACCAACGGAGCCGCCATCCTCGCCCGCTCGGCCTCCATGCACTTTGGCCTTGCCGGCACGGTCGTGGTCTTTGCGATCTTCTTCCTCGCCTGCATGAACGTATGCATCGGCCTCATCAGCTGCTGCTCGCGTTACTTCTGCGAGACGTATGTGGTCGAAGGGGGAGCAGAGGCTTCCGAGGAGGCCATGCGCCGTCCCTTTGCGATACTCGCCTTTGTGTTCGCGGCGTTTTCGTGCGTGCTCTCAAACGTGGGTCTCGACGTGATCCTCATGTTCTCGGTGCCCATGCTCAACGCCCTGTACCCTGTTGCAATTGTTCTGGTGCTTATGGGCCTAGTGCACGGTTTTTGCGACGCGCATCCGCAGGTGTGGGTCTGGGTCGGCGGCGTTGTCGCGGTGCAGAGCGTGATCACCTCGATCCGCGACGCGTTCTTTGCAGGCGTGTGGCTGCCGTTCGATGCGCTGCCGCTGGCCGACATTGGAGCCGCATGGGCGCCGGTTGCCGTGGTGGCGTTTGTGATTGGCCTGCTCCACAGCCGGTTTGTCGCACATTCGAGGAGCTAGGGTATCGTCGCTTGCACAGGCGGGGAGTCTCCCCTATAATTTCCTTCGCTTTGGGACACGCAAGGTTTAGACCTTAGCTGCTCAACACCTTCGGGACGTGGCGCAGTTTGGTAGCGCGCCTGCTTTGGGAGCAGGATGTCGCAGGTTCAAATCCTGTCGTCCCGACCATATCTTGCGGGCGTAGTTCAATGGTAGAACCCCAGCCTTCCAAGCTGATGACGCGGGTTCGATTCCCGTCGCCCGCTCCAAGTAATTTGCAGGTCAGAGGTACGTTTACTTCTGACCTGTTTTGTTTTGACCGTCCGACGCGGGGCCTTTGCATTGGCAATGCTCGTCCCTGCTGATTAGGAAAGAAGTGACTGACATGGCAGATTTCAAGGCAGAATACCCCATCCCCGACTGCCTGGCGCCTGCCGCAATCGAGACCAAGACCGAGGCCGCCGGCGTTACCAAGGCCAGTCTGCCTGCCTCGAAGGCATTTTTGCTCGCCATGTTCGCCGGCGCGTTCATCGCCTTCGGCGGTCTGTTCTTCACGGTCTTTCTGAGCGATGCGTCCCTTGGCTGGGGCGCTCAGCGCTTTGTGGGCGGCCTGTGCTTTTGCCTGGGACTGGTGCTCGTGCTCATTTGCGGCGCGGAACTGTTTACCGGCAACTCGCTTATGGTCTGCGCGCTCAAGAGCAAAAAGATCACGCTCGTCCAGATGCTCAAGGCTTGGGTCGTTGTGTGGATCGGCAACTTTGCCGGCGCGCTGTTCGTTGTCTTTTTGGTTTACATGGCAGCTATTTATAAGCTCAACGGCGAGGCCGTTGCCAACACCATGGTGAGTGTCGCCGCCGGTAAGGTTTCGATTGACGCCGTCACCATCTTCTTCCGCGGCATTCTGTGCAACATCTTTGTGTGCCTGGCTGTATGGATCGGTACCGCCGGCAAGACCGTGGTCGATAAAGTCGTGGGTATTATGCTGCCTATCGCCGCCTTTGTGTCATGCGGTTTTGAGCACTGCGTTGCCAACATGTACTTTTTGCCCATGGGTGCCGTGATGCACGCGTGCGGCTATGGAGCCGATGTCGCCGGCGCCGATGCCCTCAACGCCGCCGGGTTGGCGCTCAACCTTTCGGTCGCCACGCTGGGCAATATCGTAGGTGGCGCCCTGATCGTGGCGCTGGGCTACTGGTTTATCTACGCCAACAAAGAGTCCTAAAGGACCCAACCCATAACCGACCAAAAAGGGACAGGTTTATTTTGGCAGGTTTTGGACGAGGCGCTTCGCCGTCTTGTCGCGAGCTGCCATAATGGACCTGTCCCTTTTGTATTCGCGTCGTCACATTTTGGCCGATGACGACCAAGGGGGGGCTGCTTTTTATTGATTATGTCGAAGGGCTTTCCATGAGCGACTGCGAATCCATGCCTGCCGAGGTGCGCGACCGCCTGCGCTCCATTCCCGCCGTGCACGAGCTGCTGGCCGAGTGGCCGGTCATGAAGGCTGCCGGCGGTGCGGGCGACACGTTGGTGCGCGAGGCGATTGACGCCGAGCTCGATGCCGAGCGCGCGGCGATTCGCTCTGGCGCCCCCGCTAGGAATAAGCGCGAGCTCGCCTTGGCTATCGAGCGGCGGTGCCACCGCCTGTCGCTGCCGACCCTGCGCCCTGCCGTTAACGCGACGGGCGTTGTGATTCACACCAACCTGGGCCGCGCTCCGCTCGCGCCCGCGGCGGTGCGGGCGGTGACCGATGTCGCTCGCGGCTACAGCACGCTTGAGTATGACGTCTCAACCTGCGCTCGCGGGGGCCGCAAAGAGCATGCCGCGCGTCTGCTGCGCACGCTCACGGGGGCGCAGGACGCCCTGGTCGTCAACAATAACGCCGCGGCGGTGCTGCTGGTGCTTGCCGCGCATGCGTGCGGCAAAGAGGTCATCGTGAGTCGCGGCGAGCTGGTCGAGGTGGGCGGTAGCTTCCGCATTCCCGACATCATGGCGGCCTCGGGCGCCAAGCTTGTCGAGGTGGGCTCGACCAACCGCACGCATCTGGATGATTATCGAAGCGCCATCACGCCCAACACGGCGATGATCCTGAAGGTTCATCCTTCCAACTACCGCATCGAGGGCTTCCACGAGGAGGTTTCCGTGGCGGAGCTTTCTGCGCTGGCGCATGAGCACGGGCTTTTGCTTTACGAGGACCAAGGCTCGGGTGCTTTGCTTGCAGACGGGGTGCTCGCCGATGCGGGGGAGAAGTCCACGTCCGCCTCGCTTTGCGCCGGCGCTGACCTTGTCTCGTGCTCGGGCGACAAGCTATTCGGTGCTTCGCAGGCGGGCATTATTCTCGGCAGCGACCAGGCGATTGCCACTTGTGCCTCGCATCCGCTGATGCGCGCGCTTCGCCCCGGCAAGCTCACGCTCGCGGCCCTCGAGGCCACCCTGCGCCTGTATGTGGCCGGTTCCGATACGGCACATCGGGAGATTCCGGTGCTCAACATGCTATCCGGCGCGCCGGCTCCGCTCGAGCGTCAGGCCAAGCGCCTGCGCGACCGCATGCTGCGTAAACTTCGCGAGGCTCAGTGCGAGGAGGCGGTGGAATTGCAGGTTGTCGAGGGCGCCTCTGCCCCCGGCGGCGGCTCGCTGCCGACCGTCGAGCTCCCAACATTTTGCGTTGCCGTCTGTCCCGCCGATTGGCGCCTGTCCGCCGATGGCCTAAAGCGCGCCATGGTTCAAGAACCCGATACGCCGGTTGTGACGCGCGTGCAGCGCGACCAGGTGCTGTTTGACGTCCGCACGCTTTTGCACGATACCGACCTTGACCTGTGTGCGTCTGCGTTGACGGATGCCGTGCGGGCGGGTTTGCGTCGATGACGGCGCGTGAGCTTGTCGAATGTCCCGTTGTCGTTGGAACGGCGGGACACGTTGACCATGGAAAGTCGGCCCTCATCGAGGCGCTGACCGGAAAAAATCCCGACCGTCTGGAGGTCGAGAAGCGCCGCGGTATGACCACGGAGCTCGGTTTTGGAGAGTTGGCGCTGCCGAGCGGCAAGATTGTCGGCCTGGTCGATGTGCCCGGTCATGCGCACTACCTGCGCGCGATGGTGCAGGGCGCCACGGGCATCGACGTGGCAGTGCTGGTGGTTTCTGCCGTTGAGGGCGTGATGCTGCAGACGCGCGAGCACGTGCACGTTCTCGAGTTGTTGGGCGTGACGCGCATGGTCGTCGCGCTCACCATGCGCGACCTGGCCGACGACGAGACGGCGGAGCTCGCCGAGCTCGATGTGATGGATTTCCTTTCGGGCACCGTGTTCTCCGATGCCCCCGTGGTCCCCGTGTCGTCGCGCACGGGCGAGGGCGTCGAGGACGTGCGCGGGGCGATCGATGCCGCGATCGACGCGTTTCTGGCTGAATCCGCCGAGCGCTCCGAGCGCCCCGGCTTGGCCCCGCGTCTGCCCATCGACCGCTGCTTTTCCATCAAGGGCTCGGGCACCGTCGTCACGGGAACGCTTCACGACGCCCCCATCATGGTGGGCGACGAGCTTGTCTCGAGCCCGGCGGGCGTGCGCTGTCGCGTGCGCGCGATTCAGGTGCACGGCGACACGCCGCGCGCGCTTCCCGGCCAGCGCGTCGCCCTCAACATCGTGGGCGACGGGGTCGATGTCCTGCCCCGCGGCGAGGTCGTCTGCGGACCGAGCGCCGAGGGCTCGACGCTTAGGCTTATCGCGCGCTTCACCTATCTGGGGCGCGAGGGCGCCAAGCCCGTGCCCTTCGAGTCCGGCGCGCGCGTCCACGTGATGGCGGGCACGGCCGAGGTCATCGGGCGCATCATGCTCATGGAGGGCGAGGGACCCATTGAGGCCGGCGAGACCCGCATCGTACAGGTCCGCCTGGAGGAGCGTCTTCCCGTGCGCTCGGGCGACGGCCTCATCGTGCTCGCGTTCTCGCCGGTGGTGCTTATCGGCGGCGGACGCGTGCTGCTTTCGCAGTGCCGCCGCTCGCGCGAGCTCACGGATGCTGAGCGCTCGCTTCTCGCGGCTCTCGATGCGGGCGACCTCGCATCGACCGTCGCCGCGTGGCTCGGTATCCAGCGCCTGCCCGTGCCGGCAGCCGATGTCGCCCGTGCGATCGATCTTTCCGGTGCCGAGGCCGTAAGGCTCCTGCTCGCCGCGGTGGCGTCGGGCGATGCGGTCGCCCTTCATCCGGAGCACTCGACCGAGGAGCTCTATGCCGCCCCCGCCGTGCTCGATGCCGCCCTCACCGCGCTCGCCGACACGCTTGCCGCCATGCATGAGGCCGCGCCCAAGCAGACGGGTTTCACGCCGGGCGAGGTTGTGCATGTCGCCTGGCCGAAAGCGGGCGAAGATGTCGCCTCCGCGCTCATCCTCGAGGGCTGTGCGCGCGGCATCTGCGCCATCGACGGTGCCGAGGTCTTCGACTCGCATTCCGCCGCTGCGGCGTTACGCGTGGTGCGCGAGGCTAGCCATCGCATTGTGGCCCTGCTGGATGAGGCCGGCCTCGACGCGCCGACGCTGCCCGAGCTGGGACAGCAGTTGCAACTCGATCGCGACACCATGACGCGTGCGCTGCGCGAGCTTTCGCTCAACCACTCGATCGTTAAGGTCGAGCACGACGTTGCCTTGTCCGCCGCCGCCGAGGCCCATGCGCGTGAGGTTGTTTTTGCGGCTATCGAGGCTGCCGGCGGCGCTACCACCACGAGTGTATTGCGCGAGGCCTTGGGTGTGTCGCGCAAGCGAGCGATCAGCATCTTGGAGCACCTGGATGCCGTGCGCTTTACCGCACTCGACAAGGATGCCGGCGGCCTAAGATCGCTGCGTTAGGGGCTTTGCATCGCTGCCCTGGTCCTCCTTGCAGTTGCGGGCTGTTCGGTTTGGTAAAATACCGCCACGCTTGGGAACGGATGGGCTCCGGTGGGCCCCGCGGTCCTCAAAACCGTTGCGAGGCGTGCAAAACGTCTTGGATGTGTTCGATTCACATACGTTCCCGCCAACGTATCTCGCCAAAACCACCACAAAGGTGCCTGTCCCCTTTGTGGTGGTTTTGAAACGTGCGGGAAACAGCTTCGAAACACGCAACTTGCACGTCAGGCGCTCAAAAACGCATCTACCTGCATCGTAATCAAAATGAAACATCCGCCCGCGGTCTTATTCGTAACTTTGCGGCAACAGTGCGATATTATCCATACTCGATAAAGCTCGCGGCGCATAGGGTGCCGCGACCGACACTTTTCTTTCCCATCATTGGAGGAAGCATGAGCTACACGCAGAAAGTTCTCGACGAGCTCAAGGCCCGCTATCCCGAGCAGCCTGAGTTCATCCAGGCCGCGACCGAGATCCTCGGCACCATCCAGCCGGCGCTCGACGCCCACCCCGAGTACGAGGAGGCCGCCCTGCTGGAGCGCCTCGTCGAGCCCGAGCGCATCGTCATATTCCGTGTGCCGTGGGTCGACGACCAGGGCAAGGTTCAGGTCAACCGCGGTTACCGCGTCGAGTTCAACTCTGCCATTGGACCCTACAAGGGCGGCCTGCGCTTTAACCCCACGGTCACCCTGGGCATGCTCAAGTTCCTGGGCCTGGAGCAGATCCTCAAGAACAGCCTGACCACCCTGCCCATGGGCGGCGGCAAGGGCGGCTCCGACTTTGACCCCAAGGGCAAGTCTAACAACGAGATCATGCACTTCTGCCAGTCCTTCATGACCGAGCTCTATCGCCACATCGGCCCCAACACCGACGTTCCCGCCGGCGACCTGGGCGTTGGTGGCCGCGAGGTTGCCTACATGTTCGGTCAGTACAAGCGCCTGACCAACGAGTGGACCGGCGTCCTCACCGGCAAGGGCCTCTCCTTTGGCGGCTCGCTCGCCCGTACCGAGGCCACCGGCTACGGCCTGGTCTACTTTGTGGACGAGTACCTCAAGAGCCGCGGCGAGTCCTTCGAGGGCAAGAACGTTGTCGTTCACGGCTCCGGTAACGTCGCTATCTACGCGGTCCAGAAGGTCTCCCAGCTCGGCGGCAAAGTGCTGGCCTGCTCCGACACCCATGGCTGGGTCGAGGATCCCGACGGCATCGACTACACCGTGCTCGAGCATGTCTACAACAAGAAGCGCTCCGGCCACGACAAGGGCGTCACGCTCGCCATGTACGTTGACGAGAAGCCCAACGCCGTATGGCACGAGGGCGACGGCCGCGGCGTGTGGCAGCTGCCCTGCGATATCGCGCTGCCCTGCGCTCGCGAGAACACGCTGCTGCTCGAGGACGCCCAGGCGCTCGTCGCCAACGGCTGCAAGGTGGTCGGCGAGGGCGCAAACATGCCCACGACCATCGAGGCCACGACCTACTTCCAGGAGAACGGCGTTGCCTTTATGCCTGGTAAGGCTGCCAACGCCGGTGGCGTGCTCGTGTCCGGCCTGGAGATGAGCCAGAACGCCGAGCACCTGTCCTGGACCTTCGAGGAGGTCGATGGCAAGCTCGAGCAGCTCATGCGCGGCATGTTCCACAACGTGGACGATACCGCCAAAGAGTATGGCCAGGAGGGCAACTTTGTCATGGGCGCCAACATCGCCGGCTTCCTGAAGGTCGCCGACGCCATGCTCGCCCAGGGCGTCTGCTAAATCCAGCTCAACATAGCTCCACACAGCACCAGCTGATGCGCTTAAGGCTCCCGGCAATTCCTGCCGGGAGCCTTTTTCTATGGTGGCGAGGGCTGTGCGCCCTCGTTTGGTACACTTAGAGGTACTGGACAAGTAAAGAGATGGGGGAGAACGTGCTCAAGTTCGGTACCTACGTCCGTGTTGGAAACGCGGCCGAAGCCTATGAGCTCTTGCAGAAAAACCGCAACAACAAGATTGTGGGCGGCGGTATCTGGATGCGCCTGGGTTCGCGTCGCGTGGCGACGGCGATTGACCTTTCGGCCTGCGGACTCGATCAGATCGAGGAGACCGAGACCGAGTTTCGCATCGGTGCCATGTGTACCCTGCGCCAGCTCGAGCGTCATGCCGAGCTCAACGCGCTCGTCAACAACGTATTTGAGTTTGCCGTCCACGACATTGTGGGTGTGCAGCTGCGCAATACCGCCACGGTGGGCGGCAGCATCTACGGCCGCTTTGGTTTTTCGGACGTTCTCTCGGCCTTTTTGGCGCTCGACTCTTACGTTGAGCTGACGGGTGCCGGCCGCGTGCCGCTTGGCGAGTTTGTGAACATGGGCTACGTGCGCGACGTGATCGAGCACGTCGTGGTCGTCAAGCACGACTACCGCGCGAGCTACGAGGCCGTGCGCAAGGCCGCGACCGACTTCCCCTCCCTAAATGTCACCGCTGCCTGGTGGGATAACAGCTGGCATGTCACCGTGGGTGCCCGCCCGCTGCGTGCGACCCTGCTGCAGGGCGCGGCATGCGGCCTTGTCGGCGAGCAGCCTTCCGAGGACGAGCTGCGCGCCCTTGCCGCATCCGTGCGTGCCCTGAGCTACGGCACCAACCTGTGGGGCTCGGCCGACTACCGCCGCCGCATCTCGGCACCGTTGGCGATTCAGGCCGTGCGTCGCGCCGCCGGCATTGAGCTTTCGGCCGCGCTTGCCCGCGAGCTCGAGGGCGTGCAGGTCCCCAAGTTTGCCACGGACGAGTATTCCTGCCGCCGCGTGCCCGGCGTCGATTCTAGCGAGGTGCGCTAATGGCTGCCAAACTCATCGATCTTTCCTTTACGCTCAACGGCCGCAAGGTCAAGGTTCAGATTGCCCCCGACACCATGCTCTTTGCGCTGCTGCGCGAGCAGGGTTGCGCGTCGGTGCGCTGTGCCTGCGAGACCACCAACTGCGGCCTGTGCACGGTGTGGCTCGACGGCGACCCGGTGCTGAGCTGCTCGGTTCCCGCCGCGCGCGTCGAGGGCCATACCATCACCACGCTCGAAGGTCTCAAGGCCGAGTCCGAGGCGCTTGCCCGCGCCATGGCTGCCGAAGGTGCCGAGCAGTGCGGTTTTTGCGCTCCCGGCCTCATCATGAACGTGCTGGCGCTCGCCCGCGCCGCCAAGGAGGACCCGAGCCTCGTCGCCACGCGCGAGGAGCTCTCGCGCCAGCTCGCCGGCAACCTCTGCCGCTGCAGCGGCTACGAGAGCCAGCTGCGCGCCATCGTGCGCTTCCTCAACGAGTCCGGCGTGCAGGTGGGCTTTGAGATGCCCGAGCTGCCCGTCAACGACACCAGCTGCGACGGTGTTTCCTACAAGCAGATCACCCACAAGCAGCCCAAGAAGGACTCGAAGGCCCTGCTCGAGGGGCGTCCCGTCTACACGGGCGACCTGGTGCCCGCCGGCGCCCTGATCGTCAAGCTCAAGCGCAGCCCGTATGCCCGCGCCAAGATCCGCTCCATCGATACGTCGCGCGCCCTGAAGGTGCCCGGCGTGGTGGGCGTCTACACCTACGAGGACGTGCCCAAGCGCCGCTTTACCATCGCCGGCCAGAGCTATCCGCAGCCGAGTCCCTACGACCGCCTGATTCTCGAGAACCTCGTGCGCTACCAAAACGAGGAGGTGGCGATCGTCGCCGCCGAGACCGAGGAAGCCGCCGACAAGGCACTCAAGCTCATCAAGGTCGACTATGAGGTGCTTGAGCCCCTGCTCGACTTTACCCAGGCGCTCGATAACGACATCGTGGTCCACCCCGAGGGCGACGTGACCTTTATGTTCCCGCAGGGCGGCGACGTCCCGCGCAACTTGGTGTGCAGCGGTACCAGCGATTATGGCGATCTGGACGAGGCCTTCGCCCAGAGCGACATCGTCTTTGAGCGCACCTACACCAGCCAGGCCACGCAGACCGCGCCCATGGAAACCTTCCGCGCCTTCGCGACGACCGACGCGTTTGGGCGTATCTCGGTGACCACCTCCACGCAGGTGCCCTTCCACGTGCGCCGCATGGTCGCGCAGTCCCTCGATATTCCGCAGTCACAGGTGCAGGTCATTAAGCCGCGCATCGGTGGCGGCTTTGGCTCCAAGCAGACGGGCTGCTGCGAGATCTTCGTGGCGTTCGTGACCCAGCAGACCGGCCGTCCGAGCTATTGCTGCTACACCCGCGAGGAGACCATTACTGCGGGCAACTCGCGTCACCAGATGCAGATGACCGTTAAGCTGGGCGCCATGAACGACGGCACCATCACGGCCATCGATCTACACACGCTGTCCAACGCCGGCGCGTACGGCGAGCACGCTACCACGACGATCGGCCTCTCGGGCCACAAGAGCCTGCCCATCTACAACCACGTGAAGGCGAGCCGCTTTAGCTGGGACGCCGTCTACACCAACACCAACCGCGGCGGCGCGTATCGAGGCTACGGTGCCACCCAGGGCCAGTTTGCCGTGGAAAGCGCCGTCAACGAGCTCGCCGACATGCTGCACATGGACCCCGCCGACCTGCGCCTTAAGAACATCGTGCGCGAGGGCGAGATCATGCCGCAGTACTACAACGAGAAGCTCAACGCCTGCGCGCTCGACCGCTGCCTGCTGCGCGCGATGGACATGATCGGTTGGCGCGACAAGCCGCTGGCCGTGGACCTGGGCGACCGCGTGCGCGCCCTGGGCTGCGCGCTCACCATGCAGGGCTCGGGCATCTCCAACGTGGATATCGCCGGCATCGACATGCGCCTGGAAGAGGACGGCTTCATTACCATCGGCACCGGCGCTACCGATAACGGCATGGGGGTCGACACGATCCTGGCGCAGATTGCCGCCGAGGAGCTGGGCGTGGAGAGCTCGCAGATCGTGGTGCGCGGCGTGGATACCGACGTGTCGCCGTTCGACGCCGGCTCGTACGCGAGCTCCGGTACCTACGTGACGGGCCTTGCCGCCAAGAACGCCGCGACCGAGCTGCGCGAGAAGATCTGCGCCAAGGCGGCCCAGATGTGGGACGTTGACGTCGCCGACGTGGTCTTCGACGGCCAGTACGTGCGCTTGTCCGACGAGCGCGCTGCTCGCGAGTGCGGTCGCTACCTTACGCTGCGCGACTTTGCGAACCTGTGCGTCAAGAACATCGCGGGCGGCGACGCGCTCACCTCGCATGCCTCTGCCTGCCTGCCCGTTTCGCCTCCGCCATTTATGGCCGGCATTGCCGAGGTCGAGGTCGACAAGGCCACCGGCAAGGTTACCGTGGTGGATTACGCCGCTGCCGTTGACTGCGGCACCGTGATCAACGAGGCACTCGCACGCGTCCAGGCCGAGGGCGGCATTGCCCAGGGCATCGGCCACGCGCTCTACGAGATCGTCGAGCACGATGAGCGCGGCCGCCTGCGCACCGGCAACTTTATGAGCTACAAGCTGCCCACGCGCTTGGATATCGGCAGCATTCGCGTGACCTTTGAGCCGAGCTACGAGCCAACGGGTCCGTTTGGCGCCAAGTCCATCGGTGAGGTCGTCATCAACACGCCGCTCGCCGCCGTGGCCTCGGCCGTGGCGCACGCCACCGGCCACCAGGTTCGCTCGCTGCCCATCACGCCCGAGAAGGCCCTGCTGGGGGAGTAGCGGGTCAGCGAACAAGTCGTAATTGGCGGGGCGGGACAACTCGCCCCGCCTTTTGCACTCGTGGTGAGGTCGTGAGCCTATAAAACGTGTGCGTGCGCTTGCCGTTCGTATCTGCTATCATTCCTAGTCTGTGCGCTCATGCGGGCGTGGCGGAATTGGTAGACGCGCCAGATTTAGGTTCTGGTGGGATTCCCGTGAAGGTTCGAGTCCTTTCGCCCGCACCAACGCACCCGCGTCGGCTTTTGCCCTCGCGACACTTTGTTGCATAAAGGTACCAGCACCTCAGATAAGCTGGGCAGTATGAGGAGGAACGTGTTGAACATCACCGCTTCTGACGTCAAGGACGCCAAGCTCACCGCTACGGTCACCATCCCGGCCGCCGACGTCGACGCCGCGATCAAGAAGGCCTACAAGGACACCGCCAAGAAGTACCGCTTCCCGGGCTTCCGCGCCGGTAAGGCCCCCCGTCCGGTCATCGACTCTGCTCTTGGCGCCGAGGCTACCCTCGCTCAGGCCACCAACGACCTGATCGCCGCCAACGAGCCCGCCGTCCTCAACGAGCTGGACATCGTCCCCACCAAGAGCGGTGACTACAAGGAGCTCGACCTCGCTAAGGATCACGAGGACTACACCTACACCGTCGAGTTCTCCCTGCGTCCTGCCGCTGAGCTCTCCTCTTTCGACGCTGTCGAGATCGAGATGCCCCCTGCGGAGGTCACCGAGTCCGAGATCAACAACCAGGTCGAGATGCTCCTCAACTACCGTGCCACCTTCGAGGACGTCGAGGGTCGCGCCGTCGAGGCCGAGGACTACGTCACCGTCGACCTCAAGGCCGTCGAGAACGCCGACAACTTCGCTGCCGAGGGCCGCATGCTCATCGCCGGTAGCGACAGCAACCCCAAGGAGTTCAACGAGGCCCTGATCGGTGCCAACGTTGACGACGTCAAGACCGTCACCTGGACCGACGAGGCCGAGGAGGGCGAGGAGGCCGAGACCCACACCGTCGAGGTCACCGTCAAGGGCATCAAGGTCCGCAACACCCCCGAGCTCACCGACGAGCTCGTCAAGTCCGACTTTGGCTTCGACAGCATCGACGCCATGCGCGACGCCATCAAGATCGAGATCGAGCAGGACAAGGCTTCCCGCCTCCCGGCCGAGAAGGAGAACCGTTGCGTCTCCGCTCTCGCCGAGCGCCTGCAGCTCGACGAGATGGACGCCGACTACGAGCAGTCCGTCTTTGAGGAGCTTGGCCAGAACTTCCTGTCCAACCTCGCCGCCCGTGGCATGACGCTCGACACCTGGCTGCCCGCTTCCGGCCTGACCATGGAGCAGTTCATCGGCGACCTGCACAAGCAGGCCAACGACGTTGCTCGTGAGTCCCTGGCTCTCGACGCCCTCGCCCGTGAGCTCAAGATTGAGGTCACCGAGGACGACATCAACGCCGAGTTCGAGAAGGCCGGCGTCAAGGACGTCGAGGCTTCCAAGGCCGAGTTCATCGCCGATGGCCGCATGCCTGCCGTCCGCGAGTCCATCCGTCGCTCCAAGGCCGTCGACCACCTGGTCGAGAACGCCAAGGTGACCGAGGTCGACGAGGCTGCCAAGGACGCTGAGTAATTCTCGCCACCTTGCCCGCGAGCGCATGTGTGCGCCCGTGATGGGGTAAAGTTATACACCGGTTATCCGGTTGCTTCGTACGGTGCCAGCCAATGCATAGCATGCGGGCACCGTACGTTTATCTAGAACCAATTTGGTCCGCAAGAGAGAAATGGAGATGCGTATGATCGCTAAGTTCGATTCCGCCCTCGTGCCATACGTTATCGAGCAGACGCCGCGCGGCGAGCGCAGCTACGATATCTATTCGCGCCTGCTCAACGACCGCATCATCTTTTTGGGCGAGGAGATCAACTCCGTCAGCGCCAACCTGGTCGTTGCCCAGCTGCTGCATCTTGAGAGCCAGGATGCCGAGAAGGATATCTCGCTCTACATCAATTCGCCCGGCGGCGAGGTATACTCCGGCCTGGCGATTCTTGACACCATGAACTATATCAAGCCGCAGGTCTCCACCATCTGTGTCGGTATGGCCGCGTCTATGGCCGCTGTGCTGCTTTCGGCCGGCGCCAAGGGCAAGCGTTTCTGCCTGCCGCACTCCAAGGTCATGATTCACCAGCCCAGCGGCGGTGCCCAGGGTCAGCAGACCGAGATCGAGATCGTGGCCGAGGAGATCAAGAAGACCCGTCGCGAGCTCAACCAGATTCTGTCCGACGCATCTGGCCAGCCTATCGAGAAGGTTCAGGCCGATACCGAGCGCGACAACTACCTCACTGCTGCCGAGGCCCTCGACTACGGTCTGATCGACCGCATTGTCACCTCGCGCGACCTCGCCGCGAAGGACGCCTAGGATGGCCGGTAACATGCAGGACGGCTTCGACGAGAACGGCAACCCCATCCGCTGCTCCTTCTGCGGAAAAGAGCAGGGTCAGGTCCGTCGTCTCGTAAAGGGCCCGACCAATATCTTTATCTGCGACGAGTGCGTCGCCGCCTGCTCCGAAATCTTGGAGGAGTCGCTGGCTTCGGACTTTATGGACGCCGCCCGTAACGGCAAGCTGCCGGGCTTCCTCAACGACCACGGCCAGGCTGCGTCCCAGCCTGCTGTGGATCCCGAGACTGAGGGCTTTGAGCTCGAGGACGACCGTCAGGTCATCACGCACGTGCCGACGCCGCACGAGATCTATGGCGAGCTTTCGGCCTATGTTATGGGCCAGGAGGACGCCAAACGCGCCATGTCGGTGGCCGTGTACAACCACTACCGTCGCGTGATCGAGGGCGGCGCCGCGGTGTCTGCCTTTGACGAGGCCTCGGGCATGGGCGGCCAGTTTGACGATGACATGGACGAGGTGTAGCTCGCCAAGTCCAACATTTTGCTGCTCGGTCCCACCGGTACCGGCAAGACCCTGCTCGCCCAGACGCTCGCGCGCATCCTCGAGGTGCCGTTTGCCATCGCCGACGCCACCGCGCTTACCGAGGCCGGTTACGTGGGCGAGGACGTGGAGAACATTCTGCTCAAGCTCATCAACGCCGCCGATGGCGACATCGAGCGCGCGCAGGTTGGCATCATCTACGTGGACGAGATCGACAAGATCGCCCGCAAGGCCGAGAACCTGTCCATCACCCGCGATGTCTCGGGCGAGGGCGTTCAGCAGGCGCTGCTTAAGATTCTTGAGGGCACGGTGGCAAGCGTTCCGCCCACCGGCGGCCGCAAGCATCCCCAGCAGGAGCTGCTGCAGATCGACACGACTAACATCCTGTTCATCTGCGGTGGTGCCTTTGTGGGTCTGGACAAGATCATCGCCGATCGCGTGGGCAACAAGGGCGTGGGCTTTAACTCCGAGATCGCCGGCCCCACCTCGGTCGACGAGAACGACCTGCTTCGTCAGGTGCTCCCGCAGGACCTCAACGCCTTTGGCATGATCCCCGAGTTCGTGGGCCGTACGCCTGTCGTTACTCAGACGCAGGCACTCGACGAGGACGACCTGGTGTCGATCCTGACCGAGCCCAAGAACGCCGTGGTGCGTCAGTACCGCAAGATGTTCCAGCTCGAGGACGTTGAACTTGAGTTTGAGGACGCGGCTCTGCACGAGATCGCCCGCATGGCGCTCGCCCGCAAGACCGGCGCCCGCGGCCTGCGCTCCATCTGCGAGGACGTACTGCAGCAGACGATGTTCGACCTGCCCAGCGAGGAAGGCGTTTCCAAGGTCATCGTGACCGAAGCCTCCGTAAAGGGCGAAGAACAACCCCAGCGCATCTACGGGTAAATAGCTTGAATCCAGGTCCCGCGGCAACCACCGCGGGACCTGCCATTTGGGGACAGGTTTATTTGGTCGGTTTTATATGGGTAAACGTCATTCTGCCTGATAAAACCTGCCAAAATAAACCTGTCCCTTATTGGTAGGTATGCCTGTGCTATTCTGTGAGGTTGTTTAGTTAGTACCTTCAGACTGAAGTAATCGATACCTAAGGGGAGGAATGTAGGCCCGATTTTCGTAGATTCCGCACGAGCCGAAGACCACTTAATGTGGTCTTCGAGCGAGCCCAGGACCTGACCGAGCGAAAATCGGGCCTACATTCCTCCCCGGCGGGACAGGGAGAGATATATGGAAGAAATGCCCAAGAACTACGATCCGTCGACCAACGAGCCGGCGATCCTGCAGAAGTGGCTCGACGGCGGCTACTATAAGCGCCGCGAGGGCGTGGGCGACTGCACCGTCACCATTCCGCCTCCCAACGTGACCGGCAAGCTCCACATGGGCCATGCCACCGATGACTCCATCCAGGACGCCATCATCCGTATGGCCCGCATGCGCGGCAAGTCTACGCGCTGGGTGCTGGGCACCGACCACGCCGGTATCGCCACGCAGACCAAGGTCGACAAGAAGCTCAAGAGCGAGGGCATCAGCCGCCTGGAGATCGGTCGCGACAAGTTTGTCGACGCCTGCTGGGACTGGACCCACGAGTACGGCGGCATCATCGTCGAGCAGATCAAGCGCATGGGCTGCTCCGTCGACTTCGACAACGAGCGCTTCACCATGGACGAGGACTACGCCCAGGCCGTACGCAAGGTCTTCTGCGACTGGTACCACGACGGCCTGATCTATCGCGGCAAGCGCATCGTCAACTGGTGCCCCAACTGCACCACCGCTATCTCGGACGACGAGGCTGAGTACAAGGACGAGAAGGGCCACCTGTGGCACCTGCGCTACCCGCTGACCGAGCCGGTCAACGGCCAGGACTACATCGTCGTCGCCACCACGCGCCCCGAGACCATGCTCGGCGACACCGGCGTCGCCGTCTCTCCGAAGGACCCCGAGAAGGCCGCCTTCGTGGGCAAGACCGTCAAGCTCCCCATCGTCGACCGCGAGATCCCCATCTTTGAGGATTGGCATGTCGACGCCAACTTTGGTTCCGGTTTTGTCAAGGTCACCCCGGCCCACGACCCCAACGATTACGCCATGGGTCAGGCCCACGACCTGCCGCAGATCAACATCTTCGACGAACACGCGGTGGTCGTCGAGGGTTACGGCGAGTTCACCGGCATGAACCGCGACGAGTGCCGCGAGGCCGTCATTAAGTGGTTTGAGGAGCACGGCCTGCTCGATCACGTCGAGGACCACGACCATTCCGTCATGCACTGCTACCGTTGCGACGCCGCGCTTGAGCCGTGGCTGTCCGAGCAGTGGTTCGTCGCCGTCGACAAGCTCAAGGGGCCGGCGCTCGACGCCGTCAACTCCGGCAAGGTTACCTTCCACCCCGCGCGCTGGACGCAGACCTACACTACCTGGATGGAGAACCTCAAGGACTGGTGCATTAGCCGCCAGCTGTGGTGGGGCCACCGCATCCCGGTGTTCTACTGCGAGGACTGCGGCTGGGAGGACGCTCTTACCGAGGACACCGATGTGTGCCCCAAGTGCGGCGGCCATCACGTGCATCAGGACGAGAACGTGCTGGATACCTGGTTTAGCTCGCAGCTGTGGACCTTTGCCACGCAGGGCTGGCCGCAAAAGCCGGAGCTGCTCGAGGGCCATCACCCCACGACGGCGCTGGTCACCGCGCGCGACATCATCGCGTTGTGGGTCGCCCGCATGGTCATGAGCTCGCTGTACTTCCTGGACGAGGTGCCGTTTAAGGACGTCGTCATCTACCCGACGATCCTTGCCAAGGACGGCAGCCGCATGTCCAAGTCTAAGGGCAACGGTGTTGACCCCATGGACCTCATTGGCATGTACGGCGCCGACGCCATGCGCTACAACCTGCTCACGCTGTGCACCAACAACCAGGACGTCAAGTTCGACGCGAACATCGACAAGAAGACCAAGAAGCTCATCGACAGCCCGCGCACCGAGCAGGCTAAGTCGTTTGTGACCAAGATCTGGAACGCCAGCCGCTTCCTGCTCATGAACATGGAGGGCTACACGCCCGGCGAGCCCGTCGTTGAGACGCCGGCCGACGCCTGGATGTTCAGCCGCCTGGCCAAGGCCGTCAAGATGGTCACCGAGGGTATTGAGAACTACACCTTTGGCGACATGGCCCGCGGCGTGCAGCAGTTCTTCTGGAACGAGGTCTGCGACTGGTACGTCGAGGTCACCAAGGCCCGTCTGAAGGGCGAGGGCCGTCTGCAGGCGCAGCGCAACCTGATCTTTGTGCTCGACACCTCCATTCGCCTGATGCACCCGCTCATGCCATTTGTCACCGAGGAAATCTGGGACAACATGCCGGCGAGCGTGCTCGATCTGGACGCCGAGGGCAACGTGGACCGCGCCGAGGCGCTCATGATCGCCAAGTGGCCCGAGCCCGCCGACTACGCTAAGTATGTTGACGAGGACGCCGAGCGCGCGTTTGAGCTGTGCCGCGCCGTCGTTTCCGCCGCCCGCGCCACGCGTTCGCGTTATCGCTTGAGCCCCAAGGCCGAGCTCGACGTGGTCGTGCGCGCCGGTGCCGAGGACATCGAGAAGCTCGAGAGCCTGCGCTCGACGATTGAGCCGCTGGCCAACACCGCTTCGCTGGTCATGGGTACCGACGTCGAGAAGCCGGCTGCGAGCATCGCCGTGGTCGATAGCGGCGTCGAGGTCTTTGTGGTGCTCGAGGGCAAGGTTGACCTTTCGGCCGAGAAGGCACGCCTGGAGAAGGAGATCGCCGCGGCGCAGAAGGAGCTCGCCGGCTGCGAGAAGACGCTGGCCAACGAGGGCTTTGTGGCCAAGGCCGCGCCCGCGGTGGTCCAGAAGAAGAGGGACCGTGCAGCTGAGCTCAAGGAGATCCTGGCGGCGCTGACTGCTCAGGTTGCTGACTTCTCGTAGGCGGTACTGGGGGACGCGGTTTGGGGCATTGCTCGCTACTGCGGACAGTCCTGCTCGCACGAAGGCCACATTAAGTGGCCTTCGGCTCGTGCGGAACTTGTATCGAGCAAAGCCCCAAACCGCTCCCATAGCGGTTACGGAGGGCGTCCGCTGCCCGGTAGGGCCACTGGGTTGTGGCCTTGAATCTGCTGCAAGCGGGGTTTGGCTGATAGTTTGAATGGGAGGGGCTCGTTGTTGCTTACGGGCCTCTTTTTATGTTGAGGGGACTTTGGTTATGGCGAAGCGTTCTGGGTTGTATTCGGTGCCGTTTGGGGTTCCGGAACTTTCTTTTGATGAGGCTGCTGCACTTGCGGCCGATACGGGCAAGATTGCGCGCTATTCCACGCCGCTGCTCGAGACCGTCGTTGAGATGCTCGATGAGCTTGGTCGTCCTGACGAGTTCTATGATTGCGTCCAGATAGCCGGTACCAATGGAAAGACCTCGACGACGCGATTCTCGGCTGCCATTCTTCGTGGTGAGGGCCTTAAGACGGCGCTCTTTACGTCTCCTCATCTGGTGCGTTATCCCGAGCGTATGGAGATTGATGGAAAGGTCGTCTCAGACGAGGTCTTTGCCCATGGTGTCTCTGCGGCGTATGAGGCAGGTCGTCGTCTCAACGCACGTCGTGAGGCGGCGGGCGAGGAGCTCCGTGCTATTACGCCCTTCGATCTTTTGTCCGTGGCCGGTTTGACTATGTTTGCCGAGGCTTGCGTGGACGTGGCCGTGCTTGAGGTTGGCATGGGCGGACGCTGGGATGCTACGAGTGCGACCGATCCCGTGGCCGTCGCCATTACGGGCATTGGACTCGACCATACGAAGGTCCTTGGCGATACGCTCGAGGCCATTGCGGGGGAGAAGGCTGCGGTTATCAAACCCGGGCGTTTGGTTGTTTTGGGCGAGGGTACGCATGAGGCGAGCGTGCAGCGCGTGATGGATGCCCGTTGCCGCGAGTGCGGTGTGGTGCCGCTCGTGGTGAACCATGTCACGACTAAGGTGCCGGCGCATGTGGGCGACACGGTTGAGTTCAGCTGCACCACGCCGCGCGCGATCTATACGTCGAGGATGGTTAAACCGGCGTATCAGCCGCAGAATGCCGCGTGCGCGATTATGCTGTGCGAGGGGTATCTGGGCCGCGAGCTCGACCACGATGCGCTGGATGCATCGCTTATGGGCTGCCCCACGCCGGGTCGTTTTGACGTGCTGGGGACCAATCCGCTCAAGCTAATCGATGCCTGTCATAATCCCCAGAGCTGCGAGAACTTTGTGAGCGCCTTGGATGAGATAGATCCGTGCGTAGAGAATCGCCCCACGCTGCTGTGCGCCGCGCTGGCAGACAAAGACGTGGCGGGCATCGTCGACGTGCTGATTCCGGCCT
This sequence comes from uncultured Collinsella sp., assembly GCA_902475375.1. GTDB lineage: Bacteria > Actinomycetota > Coriobacteriia > Coriobacteriales > Coriobacteriaceae > Collinsella. The sequence continues at coordinate 23,733 of CABRZC010000018.1, forward strand.
TCCCCCGTGTGGTCGTGACGCAAACCGATTCCGATCGCGCCCTGCCGGCAGAGGAACTCGCTGCCCTGGTGGATGCCGATAAGCTCGCGGGCGTATACCCCAGCGTATCCGAGGCTCTCGCCGCCTTCGATGCCGCGGGCGAGCCTTTCGTAGCCGCCGGCACCATCACCCTAGCCGGCGAAGTGGCGGGGCTGCTACGCTAGCCCGCCCTGCTCCGTTAACCCATCCCCTCATCAGTTGCGGTGAAATAGTTCCTATTTTTGGGTTCTAGCAGCCCATCCAGGAACTATTCCACCGCAACTTCTAGGGGAGCTTTGGTTGCGTGCCTAGTCTAGGCGGACTGGATCGTGGGGGTAGGCGTTGAGGATCTCGACGCCGGACTCGGTAACCAGGGCAAGGTCCTCGATGCGGACGCTGGTGCGGCCGGTGAGGTAGATGCCCGGCTCGATAGAGAACGTCATGCCTGGCTCTACGACCTGCTCGTTAACGAGCGAGACATCGCCCGGCTCGTGGTCCTGCAGACCGATCGAGTGCCCCAGGCGGTGCGTAAAGTACTGTCCATAGCCCGCATCCTCAATCACGTCTCGCGCGGCGCGGTCCAGGTCGCACATGCGCACGCCCGGTGCGATGAGTGCCTCGGCGGCCTCGTTGGCGCGGCGCACGATGTCGTAGATGCGCGCGGTCTCCTCGTCCGGCTCGCCCCAAAAGAACGTGCGCGTCATGTCCGAGCAGTAGTTGTGGCGACGTCCGCCAATGTCGAACAGCACCACGTCGCCGCGCTTGAGTACGGTGTCGTCGGGCTCGTGGTGCGGGTCGCCGGCGTTGGCGCCAAAGCTCACGATGGGCGGAAAGCTAAAGCCCTCGCAGCCATGATTGCGGTACAGGCCGAGCATCTGGTCGGCAATTTCGCGCTCCGTCACGCCCTCGTGGACGAGTTTGATTGCGTCGGCCATCACGGCGTCGTTAGCGGTCGAGGACGCGCGTATGAGCTCCTGCTCGGCTTCGTCCTTGTGGGTGCGTGCGGCGGTGACGGCAAAGTCGCCCAGGAAGAACTTGCTCGCGGCGTGACGCTCCATGAGGGGCATCAAAAAGCCGGAGCGCATGACGGTGTCGATGCCGAGCGGTTTGGTCTGATCGACCTCGCGAACGATGGCGTCGACCACGACGTCGGTATCGGTGTGATAGGCGACGCGGGCATTGTCATACTCGGGCAGCTGATGCAGCGCGTTGACCAAGATCACGGGCTCGCTACCGCGTGCGAGCAGTACGCCGCAAAAACGCTCGAACATATCGGCATAAAAGCCGGTCAGATAGTAGATCGACCACGGGTCATTAATGAGCAACTGCGCGCCGGGGTGCTGAGCCTCGAGCGCATCGAGCACGCGCGCCACACGCTGGTCATCGACATGTGCCATGAAACATCCTTTCGCTAGGGTGCCACCATGGTATCCCCAATGCCAGGGTAGTCAATTTGGGACGGGGCTATTTTAGCTGCGTCAAACATACGGAATGATTTTTCTGGGGTGGGCTGATAGGTAAAAGTAGTCAATACAGTCCCGTCCCGAATTAGCTGCTGTCAAAAGTATGGCGGATTACGGGGCTGGACTTGTATTGCTTGACCATGGGAAAAATCGCCAAATT
>CABRZC010000019.1 GCA_902475375.1 uncultured Collinsella sp.
CTCAGGGCTCCACGTTTACCGGATCCAAGGGCGAGTGCAAGGTCTATGACTCCGGCTGCGCTGCCGGAACCACCGACTACTACACTGGCTGGTAATTTTTCTGCATCACGGATATTTGGCGGACGGGCGTCTTTACCGAGCTTTAGGGCAACGTAAGGGCGCCCGTTCTATGTATGCATTTGAGTTAACAGAGCGCTTACCGTGGCAGTACGCCGCGCATATGGGCGCGGGGCACACTAAGTCACGAGAAACAAAGTCTTTCTCGTGGAGGAAGTGGTTCCATGAACGCTCGAGATGTCGCTATTGCCGTCGTTGCCCTTTTGATCGGATGCCTTGGTCCGACGGCGGCGTTAACTGCCGGCTTGCAGTCCGCTACGGGCGCCGCTCCTGTGATTGTGGGCGCCTTGATTGCAGCGGCGTTGCTGGGAAGCGCCGGCGTGCTACTTTGCCGCGATGACGAGGACGAGGTTCCGGAATCGCAAAATAAGCCTCAGTTTTAGCCTCGAGCTAAATGCAACAGGCCTTCGCGAATGACGGAATCCTCGCGAAGGCCTGTCTGCTTGTATTGCGCACGTCGCGATGCGGCCGAGGCTACCAGCTGCCTTCTATTTCGCGAATCCTCTGGTAGAGCCAATCGTTTTGCGGCACTTGGATATCGTGTTTGGCGGCCAGGCGGCAAATGGTGCCCGCGAACTCCTCGACTTCGGTCTTTCGTTGTGCGATGCGGTCCTGCGCCATCGAGGGCATACCGGTGGGGTCGATTCCCTCGATGAGGTGCACCATCTGCGTCAGGTCTGCCTCGGTCAGCTCAATGCCCTCGGCATTGGCGACCGCAAGTGTCTCTCGCATGGCGGAGACAAAGCAGCGGCGCTGCTCGGAGCCGGCCTCTGTGGCGCTTCCATACGTTCCGCCGTAGGCCATGCACGTCTGGTTGATACCATCGTTGAGCATGAGTTTGGCCCACATGCGGTGCGCAATGTCGCTCTCGACGGTATGGGCGATGCCGCAGCGTGTGTAGAGCTCGTCGATGGCGGTGACGGTTGCGGGCTCGGTGCCCGCTGCCGCGCCAAAGCGAATCTCGCCCGCATTGGTAAAGGTGAGCTCTCCGTCGAGGAACACGGCATCCATGCCCTGGCAGATGCCCAGGACGGTGTGCTTCCAGCCAAAGCGCTCGGCAATCTTTTGCTCGCTCGTAATGCCGTTGCACAGCGAGGCGATGAGCGTGTTGGGTCCCACGACGCGCTCCATAGTCTTGAGTGCTTGGTTGAGTCCCGTCGTCTTGACCGTGAGAATGACAAGATCGGCGGGCGTTGCCTCACTGACGCGCACGGACTTGAGTGCACAGGGCTCGCCGTTGACGGTGAGCGCATCGCCCGCGTGACGCTCAAAACGGGCGTCGTCCATAATGTATTCGACGGCATCGTTGCCGAGCGTCTTGGCAATCATGCTGCCATAGAGTAGGCCGACGCCACCCTTGCCGATAAAGGCAACCTTGTTGATCTGCACGTGAATCATCTCCTCACAAAAAGGCGCCCGCGTGCGGGGCGCCTGGTGGATTGTATGCCGCTGGAGCATGTTGTGTGCGCCGGATAGCCGTATTTAGAAGAACAAACGCATGGGAACACAGGAACTTATGACGCGGGGCAGATGGCAAAAACGCGTGCGGGATATCCAACGCCATCGCGCACCTTGGGGAAGGTGCAGAAGATGACAGCACCCGTGGCGGGAAGCTCGTCCAGATGGTCCATGACCTCGATCTGGTAACGGTCGACCGAGAGGATGTACTGCTCGCCGGGGTAGGGGTAGGCGTCCTCGCACGTGGTGATGCCCGGCTCCTTTCATCGGGCTTTTTGCTGATGTTAAAGCGGTGCCGTGACGGCTCGATTTCTGCTGCGTTACGATACGTTCTCAATTGCGATTCCGATGTGTTTCGATGACGTGACGGGTTTGTTTCGCCTTGTCAGGGCTTCGATGGGAGGGGAGGGGCCGTGCAATACCGCGTTGACCCTAAAAGTGGTAACCGAATATCCGCTCTGGGTCTGGGCTGCATGAGGTTTCCCGGTGCGCCGGGACGTCCGGATGCGAAGACAGCCGATGCCATCATTTCCCGTGCGGTGGAGCAGGGGATTAACTACCTGGACACGGCCTATCTCTATCCCGGCAACGAGGCGTGCGTGGGTGCGTCGCTTGAGCGCCTGGGCTTGCGCGACCAGGTTTTGCTCGCAACCAAGCTGCCGCATGCTTCGTGCAAATGCGCGGAGGATTTCGACCGGTTCTTCGACGAGCAACTGCGCCGCCTACGGACTGACCATATCGACTATTACCTCATGCACAACATTACCTCGCCCGCCCAGTGGGAACGTGTGGTGGCGTTGGGCATCGAGGACTGGATCGCGCAGCAAAAGGCTGCAGGGCGTATTCGTCAGATAGGCTTTTCGTACCACGGCAGCGCGGCGGACTTCCTTACGATGCTCGATGCGTATGAGTGGGACTTTTGCCAGATCCAGTACAACTACGCTGGAGAACGATATCAGGCGGGAACGGCGGGGCTCATGGCCGCCGCCGAGCGAGGTCTCGCGGTGTTTGTGATGGAGCCGCTTTTGGGCGGACGCTTGGCAGGCAAATTGCCTCCGCGGGCGCGCGCTGTTCTCGATGGTGCATGCGATCGGCATTTGCATATGCCTGCCGCTTGGGGGCTCTCGTGGGTGTGGAATCATCCCCAGGTGACCATGTTGCTTTCGGGTATGACCGATACCGCGCAGGTGGACGAGAATTCGTCACTGGCAGACCTCGCGTTGCCGAATTCGATGACGGCCAACCAGCTCGACACGATTGCGCGCGTGTTGATGGAGTTTGAGAAATCGAACCGTGTGCCCTGCACGGGATGCGGCTATTGCATGCCGTGCCCTAAAGGCATCAATATCCCTGGATGTTTTGCCGCCTACAACGCAAGCTATGCGCACAGCTGGTTTACGGGGCTGTCTCAATACTTTACGGCGAGCGCGGTGCGCACAAGCGAGCCCAAGTTGGTGAGCAATTGCGTCAAATGCGGCAAATGCGCGCGGCACTGCCCGCAGCACATCGATATTCCCGAGCGTCTCGACGATGTGCGCCGACGTTTCCAGCCTGGTCCCGTGACGGCGGTGCTTAAGGCCTTCGGCAAAACGCGCTCCTCATGACCCTTTTATAACTTGCGGTGGAATAGTTCCTGTTTGCGGCAGAATAAGGCATCGACAGGAACTATTTCACCGCAACTGAAGGGGGCTGTCGTGGGTCATCGAGATTCATGTGATGATTTGCGTGAGGTTCGTTGGGGCGTTTTGGGCGCCGGGCACATTTCGCATCGATTTGCATCGTCGCTCAAGGAGGTGGACGGGGCACGGCTTGTGGCTGCGGCCGGCCGCACTCCTGCACATGTCGAGGAATTTTGCCGAGCGTTTTCGATCGATGCTGCGCATGGCCATGCCTCGGTCGACAATAACGGCGACGCGGCTTATGGCGCGCTGATTGCCGACCCCGATGTCGACGCAATCTACTTGGCTCTTCCGCATGGCATGCATACGCGTTGGGCCTGTCGCGCGCTGCGCGCCGGAAAGGCCGTGCTGTGCGAAAAGCCGGCCGTTTTGAGTGAGGAAGAGGCTCTCTCGATTGCCTCCATCTCTCGCGAGCGCGGCGTGCTGTTTATGGAGGCGATGAAGAATCGGTTTTGCCCGATGCGCACTCGCGTGAAGGACTTGCTTGCGTCGGGTGAGCTTGGCCGTATTGTCTCGATTGAAAGCGTGCAAAAGCTCGATTACGGCGAGTCTCCTTCGGGCTATCTGCTTGATCCGTTGCAGGGCGGCTGTCTATATGACATGGGCTGCTATGCGGTTGGTTGGTTTGAGGATTTGCTCGCGGGCGCGTGCGAGGTTTCGTCCCGTGAAGTTCGCTGGCGTGACGTATCGGGCGGTCGCGTCGATTGGGCCGACGAGATCCATATGAGCGTCGGCGGTATACCCATTCATATGGTGTGCGACGGCAAAGCAACATATGAAAGCCGCTTAACGATTGCCTGTGAGCGGGGTTCGTTGGAAATCGAGCGTCTCCATCGCCCCGAGCTCGCCCATGTGAAGTACTCCGACGGGCGAACGCTCGAAATAAATGCCCCGTTTGAGGTCGATGATTTCTACGGCGAAATCCAGCATGCGACGCAGCTCATTCAGGCGGGGAAACTCGAAAGCCCCATCATGTCCCTAGCCGCCACGCAGCGCTGCGCGCACATCATCGATGCAATCCGTCTAGCCCTCTAGGACTTGGCGCTGACGCGTAGGGGATCATGACGCCGGCGCCCGTGGTGCCTGGCGGCCCACATCTCTGATGCCCCTTTTATAACTTGCGGTGGAATACGGTCTGTTTGCGCCAAAATAAGGCACCAATAGACCGTATTTCACCGCAACTGATGAGGGGGAGTTGGAGATGCTGACGATCGGGTGCCATCTTTCGACGACGAAGGGCTATCGGGCGATGGGGGAGACGGCGTTGTCCATTGGCGCCAATACCTTTGCGTTCTTTACGCGCAACCCGCGCGGTGGCAAGGCAAAAGACCTTGACATGGATGACGTGGCGGCCCTGCGCGAGCTTATGGAGCAAAACGACTTTGGCCCGCTCGTGGCTCATGCCCCGTATACCTATAACCCCTGCTCCGCTAAGGAGCGGGCGCGCGAGTTTGCCCTGGAGGCCATGGCCGAGGATCTGCAGCGCATGGAAGCGCTGCCCGGCAACTACTACAATTTTCATCCCGGTGCGCATGTGGGACAGGGGGCAGACGTCGGCATTCAGATGATTGTCGACACGCTGTGCCAGGTGATGTTTGAGGGACAGCAGACGACGGTATTGCTTGAGACCATGGCAGGCAAGGGCACCGAGGTGGGCCGTAGCTTTGAAGAACTGGCGTGCATTATCGAGGGCGTTGCCGCCAAGTGCCCAGAGCTGTCCGATAAGCTGGGCGTTTGTTTGGACACCTGCCATGTGAGCGATGCCGGCTACGACATCATCCATGATCTGGACGGCGTACTCGACGAGTTTGACCGCGTGGTGGGTATCGATCGCTTGCATGCCGTACACATCAACGATTCGAAGAACCCTTGTGGCGCCCATAAAGATCGTCACGAGTGCATCGGCAAGGGATACCTTGGCAGCGAGGAATTTGGTGGCGGTATGCAGGTTATGCAGAATATTGTATCGAATGGCCGTTTGCGTTCGCTGCCGTTTATTTTGGAGACTCCGAACGAACTTGCAGGTTATGCAGCTGAAATTAGACTATTAAGGTCATTGCAGCAGTAATGACTGTCACAAAGTAGAGTATTCCATTCACGTTATGGGTTTGTTTCAATCAGTTTTCTCATTGCAGATTCGTAATTCCGGGTGCATAATAGCCAATAGTTTTTGCAGACCTCTGAATCAAACGAGGTCACCGGAAGGAGACTGATTATGAAGCTGAAGAAGCTTGGCGCATTTGCCGCCACGGGTGCTATGGCGCTCGCCCTTGCTCTGACGGGCTGCGGTTCGTCCAACGCCACCTCTGGTTCTGATGCCGGTTCCAGCAGCTCTGACGACGCTAAGGTCGAGAAGGTCGACGGCTCCAAGGAGTACGCGCTCGTCAAGGACGGCACGCTGACCGTCGGCACCTCTGCCGAGTACGCGCCGTTTGAGTACAAGGATGACAACGGCGACTACCAGGGCTTTGACCTTGAGCTCATCAAGGCTATCGGTGACAAGCTGGGTCTGGATGTCGAGTATGTCAACAATGACTTTGACACGCTGGTTCCGGGCGTCGCTTCGGGCGCCAAGTATGACGTTTCCATCGCGGCTATCACCGACACGCCCGAGCGTGAGAAGGAAGTCACTTTCTCTGATTCCTACTACATGGACGATCAGGCTATCGTGACCAAGGTCGATAACACCGACATCACGGCCGATAACTTCAGCGAGAAGCTCAACAACGCCGACGCTACCATCATCGTCCAGTCTGGCTCGACCGCCGAGGCCTTTGCCCAGGAGAACTTCCCGAAGGCCAAGATCGTCCCCTACAAGGACGCCACCGAGTGCTTCAGCGCTCTGCAGTCCGATAAGGGCGACGCCGTAGTCACCAACCGCTCCGTTGCCAGCCAGCTGACCGCCGAGCAGTTCAACACCTGCCAGACCATCAAGCAGATCAGCACCGGCGAGGAGTACGCCATCGCCATCAACCAGGGCAACACCAAGCTCAAGGACGACATCAACCAGGCCATCAAGGACCTGACCGACGACGGTACCGTCGACGCCCTCATGGCTAAGTACAACATCAAGTAAAATAGTCACTTGATTGCGCGCGGGCCCTTTCCGTTTTGCGGAGAGGGCCTTTGCGCTTCTCTTGACGGAGAGCGTTTCCGTCTCGTTTTGTCGGCAACTTCTACGATAGGAGCCACCTTGTCTCGACTGAACAAAGGGGCCGCGGAGCAGCGTTTTTCACTGCCCGCCTTGCTCCAAAAGCTAGCCTGCGTCATGGCCGTGGCGCTCGCGCTGGTGTGCGCGGGGGCATATGCGCCCACGACCGCCCAGGCGCTTGAGACCGCAAAGATTACTGCCCGACCCAACACCGGTTCGGGCAGCGCTGTGGTCGGCGGCACCGAGACGCGCATTACCTGGGAGGTTCAGGCCGATGCCGACGAGGAACTGAGCGGTCTTTCGCTGACGTTTGTCGACGGTACGACGTTTGGTACCGATGACACGCGATTGACGATGCTCTCGGGCGAGGACCTCATGGATCGTACGCCCATGAAGCCTACGTGTAAGGTTGACGGCCAGACGCTCAAGATCGACTTTGGCGAGACGGCGCCTGCCGGTGGCTTTTTCCGTGTCGAGGTTTACGGCGTGACGTTTCCCGTCGAGGGCGGCGATGAGGCCTTTAGCGGCACCTATACGCTCGCCGACGGTTCGACCAAGAAGATTTCCAAGATTCCTTCCGTCGAGATCAAGGGCGTGACGGCATTCGATAACTTCCTGGCCGATCTTAAGGAGCAGCCGTGGGTCGAGGCGTGGAACTCCAATATGTTTCTCCGCCTGTTCCTGAACCCGGTCATTTTGGTCCAGAGCCTGCCGATCGTCTTTAAGGGCTTCCTTATGTCGCTCTCGATCGTGCTCGTGGCATTTCCGTTGGCCATTCCCTTTGGCTTTGCGCTGTCGCTCATGCGCATTTCCAAGTCGCGCATCCTTCGTTGTCTTGCCGGCATCTATGTGAATATCATCCGCGGTACGCCGGCGTTCCTGCAGATTTACATTGCATTCTTTGGCCTGCCGCTTGCCGGCGTCAAGGTGGACGACTACGTCTTGGGCGTTATCGTCATGGCCATGAACTCGTCTGCGTACCTGTGCGAGATCTTCCGCGCCGGTATTCAGTCAATCCCCAAGGGCCAGAATGAGGCCGCTCGCTCGCTGGGCATGAACGCCTTCCAGACGCTGCTCTACGTTATGATTCCGCAGACGTTCCGCAATGTCCTGCCTACGTTGACCAGTGAGTTCATCCTGCTTTACAAGGATACGTCGCTGCTCGCGGCCGTGGGCGTGGTCGAGATCGTCATGAACGCCCGCACCATCGTGGCCACGACGGGCTCCATTACGCCGTATGTGGTTGCCGCCCTGTTCTACCTGGTCATTACCCTGCCGCTTGCGCGCTTAGTGAGCGGTCTTGAGGCGAGGCTGCTGGGTACGGCCGAAACCAAAAAGAAGCGTCCCACCAAGAGCGCCGGACAGGTTGTCGCGACGCCCGCTGACCATATCGCTGGTCTGTAAGGAGGTTCTATTATGAGCGAAACCAATAACTCGAACGAGGTCGTCGTCAGCATCAAGAACCTCCAGAAGGCTTTTGGCGATAACGTGGTCCTGCGCGATATCGATCTGGATGTGCACAAGGGCGAGGTCGTTGTCGTTCTGGGCCCTTCGGGTTCGGGCAAGTCGACGATGCTTCGCTGCATCAATCGTCTGGAGCATCCCACGAGCGGCTCGATTGTCGTTGAGGGCGTGGACGTGTGCGCCAAGGGCGTCGACCTTAACAAGGTACGTACGCATCTGGGTATGGTCTTTCAGCAGTTCAACCTGTTCCCGCACCTGTCGGTCAAAAAGAACGTCATGCTTGCGCAGCAAAAGGTGCTCAAGCGCAGCAAGGAAGAGGCCGAGAAGATTGCCATTGAGGAGCTGACGAAGGTCGGTCTTGCCGAGCGCATCGACTTTATGCCGAGCCAGCTCTCGGGCGGTCAGCAACAGCGCGTGGCGATCGCCCGCGCCCTGTCGATGAATCCTCACGTCATGCTCTTTGACGAGGCCACGTCGGCGCTCGACCCCGAGCTGGTTCGCGACGTTCTGGGTGTCATGCGCGACCTGGCACGCGACGGCATGACCATGATCGTCGTGACGCACGAGATGGGCTTTGCCCGCGACGTCGCCGACCGCGTCGTCTTCATGGACGGTGGCGTTATCGTGGAAGAGGGCACGCCGAGCGAGGTCTTCGACCATCCTAAGAGCGAGCGCACCAAGGCGTTCTTGGGCAATATCTCGTAGCCGCTTTATATGACTGACATAGCAGAAAACGGGAGCCGGATGTGATCCGGCTCCCGTTTTTGTTGGGACGCGAATGTGTTTTGGTGCAGAGCGCGTTGCGGGCGGAGCTCATTGCCGCTAGACGAGCTCGGCTCCAAGGGCGCGGCAGGCCGCCTCGCCCTCATCGTCGGGCGCATCGTAGCAAATGACGGAATCGACGACGTTGACGCCCGCCTCGTCGGCATCGGCCTTCCAGTTGTCCATCCACTCGCCCTCGGCCCACGAGTAGGAGCCAAAGAGGACGACCTTCTTATCGCCGAGGGTCTCCTTGACCTCGTCCCACATAGGCTGGAACTCGTCATACTCAAGCTCCTCGGAACCCATGGCGGGGCAGCCGAAGGCAATGGCGTCATAGCCGGCGGCCTTGTCTGCGGAGAAGTCGGCGCAGGAGATGACCTCTGCCTCGGCGCCGGCATCGGTTGCGCCCTCGGCGACGAGGTTTGCCATGGCCTCGGTGTTGCCCGTGCCACTCCAGTAGACGACTGCGATCTTGCTCATATGTTTTCCTTTCGGTTGTGCGGCGTGCGGCCGCGATTTGCATGCTCTATCGGGTTGCCTGGACAAGTTGTCCCAGGGTGCAACCCTGTTGATAGATGTAGGTAAGGTATTGCGTGCATGCGCGATAGGAATCGAAGGTCGTGAGCGCCTGCTCAACGTTTGTGTATACCTTCCATGCGCCAAAGACCTTGTAGTTTTCGCCGTGCTGGACGATAAACTGATGGACATCTTCGTAGGGATAGCCCAAAAAATAGCCAATTTCGTGGGGGAACTCGCACATGCACCCCGTATCGCAGTGCCTATTTCGCGCGAGTGCGCAGACGCTGCCGTCATAGGCGCTTTCTGCGGCATTGCTGCTTGCCAGTGTGATGCGCGCGGCGAGATGCACCAGCGATGCGGGCAGGTTGTGGACATCGTAACCTTCGGCGGCAAGCGCCGTCGTGGCGCGGGGGTCGGAGAGGTATCGCATGAGGTCCGCAGGGCGGTACACATAGATGAGCGCTCCGCAGGGGCGCCAGACCAAAACGCTCATATGGATCCCGAGTGGCTGGAGCTCGCGGTTGCATTGGGCTATGACGGCGAGCAGGCGAGAGCGTCGCCCTTCGATATGGGCGGCGCCGGGTTTTCCGTTTTGGTTGGCGTAAACGCCGGGATAGGTAAAGAGCGATGCCGGCTTGATGCTCGCGAGCGTGGGGGAGCAGTTGCGCACGACCGCTGCCTGAAAAGTTGGAATGTCTATGGTTCGAGTCACGGCGCTCCTTCTGGTTCTCACTGTTAGCCTAGGAAAACTTATACACGAAAGTAAGCCTTAGTCAACTAAAAAGTTTGAACAGGGAAACTAATTGACCGAACGGACATGATTTTGGGTTAAGATGGGGACACCCCATGGGGGTATCTAGATAGGGCTACTTGAAAGGGGAACGCATGAGTGACTTGCTCAACCCTGCGAATCTCATCGTGCTTGCCGTGATTGCCGTTGGCATGTTCTTTGGCCTGCGTCGCATTGTCGCTTCGACACACGGAAAGAGCTGCTGCAGCGATGGCGCGAGCGGTAAGAAGGCCAAGAAGGTAGTGGTTGCGGATACCGATCCGTCCCACTACCCCTATAGCGATGAGTTGCTCATCGGCGGCATGAGCTGCGATGGCTGCGCCCGGAATGTGACCAATGCCCTCAATGCGCTTGATGGCGTGTGGGCTACGGTGACGTATGCGGACCACACGGCACGCGTGCGCTCGAAGCGCCCGGTTGATCGCGACACACTCGAGATGGCAGTGAGGGGCGCGGGCTATTTCGTTATGAAAATGTAGGCGTTGACCTCTCCGGTGGGTACCGGCCTCCTGCCCACTGTGACTATCGGCATCCAAAAATTTGCGCAAAAAATAATCTTTAGATGCGGCAAAAGTGGAGTTTGGTGACGGTTTGCGCGGAATTCGCTACCAATCGAGCATCCATTAACCCGTCCAAAAAAATATAAGTGTATATTTATACCCTGATTATTGCTGTGCTCAGATTGCAATTAACCGTGGACAGAAATGAAGAATGCTAAAACTGGGCTTTAGGACAGGGGAGGCTATGGCCTTATGAGACGAGTGGGAACACTTGGCTTGGTGGCAGCGCTTGCCGTTATCTTGGTATCGCCGCTGCCGGCGCACGCCGAAGACGCTTCGAGTGCCGTTACCTACAATGCGGGAAATGGGTATTCCTTTGAGAAGCTCTCGCATCCTACGGTAGGAACGTCGCAGCCGGATGGCATCGTCGACTACCAGGGTGACGGTGTCGTTGCCGTTCCGGGCGCCGACGGTAATACTGCCAACAACGAAGGCGATCGCGGCCAGAGCTACACGTGGGCGGCTGCGAGCTATGGTGACTGGCTTTATGTGGGCACCTGCTATGCGGCGATGGGCAACACGCTTACGCTCATGAACGGCACGCTGGGCGATTCCTTTGATGCCGAGACCATGCGTCTGACGCTGGAGGCCATGTTTAACGGCACGTTCTTCTACGGACAGCAGAAGGAGGACGGCACGGCCGACAAGGACAGCGGCGGCATCTTGGTCAAGATCAATACCAAGACCGGTGAGACCAAGCTGCTGCTCTCTGAATCGCTCAATGGCGTCGCTCCTTTGTTCCGCAATGCCGTGAGCTATAAGGGCAAACTCTATTTCTGCGGCAGCGTTAGGACCAATGGCGGCAAAAGCGGTCTGCCTGCTGTATATGAGATCGATCCTAAGACGGATGAGTACAAGGTCGTCTATCAGGGTCTTTCGAGCATGCAGGATTACGGCGCTGCCTACAAGCAGGGCATCTCAACCGGTATCCGCGGTATGTGCGTCCATGATGGCCAGCTCGTCATCAGCAACGTGGGTAAAGACGCGGCCGGTAAGTTTGTGTCGACAATCCTGACGTCGTCTGACCCCTCGAAGGGCCAGGAGAGCTTCACCGAGATTGCCAACTCGGATACGCTGTTTAACTATCCGGCGATTCGCTATCAGGACAGCATCTACGGCGGCGCCATTTGGGATATGGTCTCGTACAATGGCCATCTCTATGCGACCATCTGCACCGGTACGCCCGAGAATGCCCCCGATGATAATTCCATGCAGTCGTTTGCCATGGTCCGTGGCGACAAGAACGCCGACGGCAGCTATTCGTGGACTCCGATTGTCGGTGACCAGGAGGCGGACGGTGCAAAGTATTGCTTTGGCATCGATCCTGCCCGCACCCGTTCTGGTGCTGCCAACCTCATCGTCTACAACGACTACCTCTATATCGGTGAATATAACGACGAGGAGATCGCCCTCGAGCGCATTCTCTTTAATAAGTCCAATTCTGACGAGAGCGGCAAGAGCAGCATGGGCGGCGTTGACTGCTCGTTTGTGAATGCCAATCTTGAGCAGTCGGTCAACATCTATCGCATGGACAAGGACGAGAACATGGAGCTCGTCGTTGGCGATCGCACCGACATGTTCCCCGAGGGCGGTATTTCCGGCCTGACTTCGGGCTTTGGCCGAAACGAAAACCAGTACATTTGGCGCATGCAGAAGTTCGACGGCAAACTGTATATCGGTACCTTCGATACCGCGAGCCTGCTTGAGCCGATCGGCCAGTTCTCTAATGGCGACATTATCGATATGACGCCCGAGGAGTGGGCCTCTCAGGTTCAGCGCCTTAGGGACCTGCTCAATCACCTGCTCGACAAGAAATCGCCTGACGACCCCATCGTTCCCGTGAACACGCTTGCGGACGATGATTCAAACGAGGCCGCCGAGGCCGATGACGAGAAGGCTGGGGCCGTCGAGGCCGATGACGAGAAGGCTGAGGCCGTCGAGTTCGACGACGAGAAGACCGAGGTTGCTAAGGGCTTTGGCGACCTGGGCGATGCGCTGGAGGATGCCACGGGCGATCTTTGCGATCAGGCCGCGACGATGTCCGCGGACGTTGAGGACGACGCCGCTTATGTCCAGAAGATCGATAGCGAGATTGCGTACTTCAAGTCCTTTGCCGATCAGTATCAGGACATGCTCGATAGCTATGAGAGCCTGAAGCAGCAGTACGAGGATGCCTATGGCGCCGAGCTGCCGGGCGATATTCAGGATGCATTCGATAAGCTGCTGAGCGAGGAGAACCTCAAGAAGCTGCAGAGCGTGCTTACGTGCATGTGTTACCTTCGCGATGCCGAGCGTGGCTTTGATATGTATGTGACCGAGGACGGCGTGAACTTTACGACGCTGACGACCAATGGCTTTAACGATCCGTATAACCATGGTCTGCGCACCTTTGCGGTGACCAACCAGGGTCTGTGCCTCGGTACCGCCAACCCGTTCTATGGCTGCCAGGTTTGGATCCAGCGCAAGGAGAATTCTGAGAATCCGGTCGATCCCGGTACTCCGGATCCGACGGAGCCCACGGATCCCTCGCAGCCGGGTGGTGGCGATCAGCCTGGTGGTAGCCAGACGGGCGGTAACGACCAGTCGAGCAGCACCACGACCACTGTCACGACGACCGCTAAGAAGACTCCGAAGGACGGCTCGCTGCCTCACGCTGGTGACTCGACCCTCACGCTGGTCTTGGGATTGCTGGTTGCAGCTGCCGCAGTGCTTGGCATTGCTCTCGTCTTGCGCAAGCGTTCTCGTCGCTAGACTCGACCACGCAGCTCGATGCCTTGGATATCGTCGAAGTTGATGGCGATATCCCTGAGTTTGAGCAGCTTGAACGCGGGTAGCACTTCGTCGAGAATGCCCGTGCGGCTACGATAGCCGTACGTATCGTAATAAGTGACGCGCACCAGGTCGCCGCGTTTGAGGCCCTCGAGCTTTTTCGAAAGCTCGAGGGCTTTTTCTTCTGTGAGTTCGCATTTGGGCTCAACAGTGATCTCTTGTTTGCGCACAAGCTCGTAGTATCCCGTGAGGGCGGCAAAGGGCATAAACTGCGCGGCACGGCCGGCGCGGATGGCGCCGTTGGCGGTGAGCTTGGGGTCGGCGGAGCGACGTCTTCCCTCGGGGTCCGCTAGACGTTCAAAAGGCGTCGGTGGCCGCATCGGCTGTTGTTGGGGCTTAGGCACGATGTCCTCCTACCTGATCGTTGCGTTCGCGTGCGGTGGCGCCGGCGGTAAAGCTTAATCCCTTGATGAGTGCGTTCTTGCCGTACTTACCCTTTACGGCCAGGACGGCGCGCGCCAGGTCGCGCTCGCGCTCATCGGCCTTAACATCGCTAAATAGGTTGATGGTGGCAAATTCCTCGGGCATGAGGTTGCCAAAGCCCAGGTTGATACGCTTGACCGGTCGTTTAGGATCGACAGTCTGCGCCCAGAGCTCATCGAAATAGCCCATGATCTTCTTAAACGAATTGGTGCGCTCGGGCAGCTTGCGGGATGCATTGGAATGCGCGAACAGCGCAGCATAGCCACCACGCGGTTTGCCGCCGTGCTCTCCCACAAAGATGCCGTCGATTGCCTGTGCTTCGCGCACCAGGCGGTGCCGTTCGTCATCGCGTTGGACGGGCTTGGGCGCGCGGGGCGCGAGCTCGGGGCCGTCGGTTGCGGCGGGTTCGATGCTCGACGTGCTCGAACGCAAATGCCCGCATCCGTCTACATATTGCGCTGTGCCGCTGGCGTCGAGGCGGCGTATGTCGGCGCGCTCGCTCGCGTAGCCTACAAAGAGCGAGATGCTGTTGCACACCACGTGCTTATCGACTAAGTCCAGCACAGCGTTGTCGACCATCTCGCGCAACACGGTGTAGGCTTGCTCATAGGCATAACCCTTCGATAGCACTTGCCCCGTGGTTGTTGAGGTTGCCTGCGGGCGATAGGCCTGAATATCGGCGATAGTTGTCGGCTCGCGCCCAAAGGCGTGGTCGATAAGATACTCGGCATTGACGCCGAGCTCGTCGTAGAGCAGGTTTTCGTCGAGCGCCGCGACGCCCATCAGATCGTAGACGCCGTATTTTTCGAGTCGTGCTGCCACGCCGGGCCCAATGCCCCAGATGTCGGTGATGGGGCGATGGGGCCAGATCTCCTTGCGAAAGGTCTCGTCATCGAGTATGCCGATGCGGCTGGGTACGTGCTTGGCGGTAATGTCGAGTGCCACCTTGGCCTGGAATAGGTTGGGGCCGATGCCAACCGTTGCCGTGATGCCGGTGCGCGTCAGGACCTCGTCGCGCAACATGCAGGCGAAGCCTTCAGCGTCGGTGTGATAGAGGTCCAGATAGGGCGTCACGTCGATAAAGCATTCGTCGATGGAGTAGACGTGCACGTCTTGCGGACTGACGTATTCCAGATAGATACCGTAGATTTGCGCCGACACCTCCATGTAGTGCTGCATGCGCGGTACGGCCTTGATGTAGTCGATGCCGCCGGGAATCTCGAACAGACGGCAGCGGTTGTGTATCCCGAGGTCTTTCATGGCCTGTGTGATGGCGAGGCAGATGGTCGTGCGCCCGCGCGATTCGTCGGCAACGACCAGGTTGGTGGTGAGCGGGTTGAGCCCGCGGTCAACGCACTCGACGCTAGCGTAAAACGTCTTGAGGTCGATGCAGATATAGGTGTGACGATCGTGCTCCACGCGTCCTCCCATCAAACACATGTTCTTATCGAATACATGTTCGATAATACCCACTCGTCTGGACATCGTCAAAACCTGCCCCTTTTGGTAGGTATGGCCGTGCGGTTGGATCGGGTTTTAACGCAGCTCTAAAGAGTGCGAAACAGCTCGGAAAACCTTGCTTCGTAGCATGAGCCTAACGATTGATACCGCCTATACGCACGGAAGGGTTGTGGGAAAGATGGTCAATTATGGGTTTGGTATGCCGACGCGCCTTGTTGCGGATGGGGACGTGGCTCGCTGGTGCGGACGATTGGTCGCTCACTACGGTGGCACCAAGGCGCTGGTCGTGTTGGGCGGTGACAAACATACGCACGATGAGCTCGTCTCGGCGGCGCTCGGCTCGCTTGATCGAGCTCTGCTCGAACGCGTGCTTTTTCGCTGCGGCTTGGTCGGGGGCGATGGGGGAGACGATTTGGTCGATGAGGCCGTAGCCCTGGCGACCGACGAAGGCGTGGACTTTGTCCTGGCGATTGGCGATGCCGATACTGCCGGCTTTGCGCGCGAACTCGCGCGTCGCATGGCGGCGCTCGATGCCGGCGAAGACGGTTTTGTCCCTTATGGATGTATTGTCTCGGAGGGCAAAGTGCCTGCCGTCGTGGGAGCCGGCGAGGTTCCCGTTTTTGCCATTATCGCTCCCGAACTGCTTGAGGGTATTGGGTCTCCTCTGCGCGAGCTGCTCGGCAGCGTATGCGCCGCGGCCTAATATTTGGCATAAAGGGACAGGTTAATTTTTGTAGGTAAAGCGTTTGACCTGCCAAAATTGACCTGTCCCTTTTTGGTCGGTCGCCGTTTGGGGGCGGATTGGCAACGCTCGCTGATTACGGTCTTGACCTGCGCTAGAATAGGGTCATCTGATTATCCGGGCGCATGGAGGCGTGCGCCCGTATGCTGAGGAGGACTCTATGGCAACTGTTGCCGCACCTATCGATGCTACGTCGACTGCCGCTTGGAAGGCGCTCGAGGCTCATCAGGAGAAGCTCGAGGCCGAAGGTATCGACCTCAAGGCCTGGTTCGCCGCCGATGCCGAGCGCGTGAACAAGCTGAGCTTTGACGCCGGCGACCTTCACTTCGATCTGTCCAAGAACCTGGTGACCGATGAGACCGTCAAGCTGCTGTGCGATCTTGCCCGCGAGGTGAAGCTCGAGGAGCGCCGCGACGCCATGTTCTCCGGCGAGCACATCAATACCACCGAGGACCGCGCCGTTCTGCACACCGCGCTGCGCCGCCCGGCAACCGAGAAGGGCCAGCTCATCGTCGACGGCCAGGACGTCGTCGCCGACGTGCACGAGGTCCTCGACCGCATGTATGCCTTCGCCGAGCGCGTGCGCTCCGGTGAGTGGAAGGGCGTTACCGGCAAGAAGATCGAGCACCTGGTGTCCATCGGCATCGGCGGCTCCGACCTGGGCCCGGTCATGGCCTACGAGGCTCTGCGTCCCTACGCCGACGCCGGTATCGACTGCCGCTATATCTCCAACATCGACCCCAACGATCAGGCAGAGAAGCTCCGCGGCCTCGATCCCGAGACCACGCTCGTGATCATCGTTTCCAAGACCTTCACCACGCTTGAGACCCTCACCAACGCTCGCGAGGTCAAGACCTGGATGCTCGAGCAGCTCAAGGCTCAGGGCGCCATCGACGGCTCCGAGGAGCAGAACGCCGAGGCCGTGGCAAAGCACTTCGTCGCCGTTTCCACCGCACTCGAGAAGGTCGAGGCCTTCGGTATCGACCCCGCCAACGCCTTCGGCTTCTGGAACTGGGTCGGCGGCCGCTACTCCGTCGACTCCGCCGTGGGCCTGTCGCTGATTGTCGTGCTCGGCCCCGAGCGCTTCCAGCAGTTCCTCGAGGGCTTCCACGCCATCGACGAGTACTTCTGCAACACGCCGCTCGAGAGCAACGCCGTCGCACTGATGGGCCTGCTCAACGTCTGGTACGTCAACTTCTTCGGCTCCAAGAGCCACGCCGTGCTTCCGTACTGCCAGTACCTGCACCGTTTCCCGGCCTACCTGCAGCAGCTCACCATGGAGTCCAACGGCAAGCATGTCCGCTGGGACGGCAGCGCCGTGACCTCCGACACCGGTGAGATCTTCTGGGGCGAGCCCGGCACCAACGGCCAGCATGCCTTCTATCAGCTGCTGCACCAGGGTACCGTGGTGGTTCCGGCCGACTTCATCGCCTTCGCCAATACCGCCAACCCTGCGACCGATAGCGGCCAGGATGTCCACGAGCTGTTCCTGGGCAACTTCCTGGCCCAGACCAAGGCACTCGCCTTTGGTAAGACGGCCGATGAGGTGCGCGCCGAGGGCACGCCCGAGCAGATCGTCCCGGCCCGCTGCTTTGAGGGCAACCGCCCGACGACCTCGATCTTCGGCGACACGTTGACCCCGTTCGCGCTCGGCGAGCTCATCGCCCTGTACGAGCACATTACGTTTGTCGAGGGCACGGTCTGGGGCATCGACTCCTACGACCAGTGGGGCGTCGAGCTGGGCAAGCAGCTTGCCAAGCAGATCACCCCGGCCTTCCACGACGACGCCGCCAAGGCCGAGCAGGACGCTTCGACCCAGGCGCTCATCGAGTTCTATCGCGCACACCGCAAGTAGTCGCTGCTGTTAACGCATCGCGCCTTATAGCCAGGGGCCCGTATCCCATCGGATACGGGCCCCTTTGCTTTGCCGTGGTCCCGGGGCGCACGGCCTTTGTGGAACATCGCCGGGGCGCCGCGCGCTGCGAGAACCCTGCGCCTAGATCTCGGCCTCCGCATGGCCTCGCTGCGCCTCGGGCAGCTCCCCGTAGAGCGGATGGTCTTCGAGCCTAAAGCGCTCGACCTGTTCGGGAGTGCGACCGCGTACAAAGAGCCACGAGCGATTAATCGGCGTCGCCATGAGCGTGCTGGGCAGCGCGTCGGCGCGGTCGGAAAACACCCGGGCACTCTCGGGATCCTGGAACGCCAGCACCAGATGCGTGTCGCAGTTGCCCATGATGGAGCGTGCGCGTGCCTCGCCATAGAGCGCATCGAGCTGGTTGGTCGACTGCAGCAGCAGCGTTGCCCAGATGTTGCGGCTTCGGATAATCGAGAGCACGTTGTCGATCTGGGGGATCTGCAGATTTGCGAAGTCATCGAGCATAAAGCGCACGGGCACGGGCAGGCTGCCGTCGGGCTGCCTATCGGCCTCACGAATGAGGCCCATAAACGCCTGCGAAATAAAGAGGCCGGTCAGCGGATCGAGATTGCGGTCAATATCGCTCACGGTTACAAACAGGGCGCAGGGGGTGTGTCCCATGGAAGCGAAGTCCACCTGATGGCACTCACGATAGAGCTGTGCCGCACCGTCGAATCCCAGACACATGACCTTTTCGGCAAGGATGCCGACGATGCTCGCGTGCATGCGTTCGGCATTTTGCGTAATGGCGTAGCGCCGCCATAGCGAGAGGGCATAGCTTTGGGGGTCGGTCGTGATCAGGTCGTCAAACAACCGACCCGTGGCACCGTCCTGCAGGTGCTCGATCAGCTTGATGACCGAGCTGATCGTCTGCTCGTCGGCGGGTAGCTGTTCGGTGACGTAGGCGATAAGACACGACAGCAGGTTTGCCGCCGCATGATCCCAAAAAGGCTGGTTGTTGTCCTCGATGGGGCAGATGGCCTTTGCCACCGAGAGGATGTCCTGCTGGTTGGGCCTGCCGTCCGCCTTGCGGCGAATGTGCCTCAGAGGGTTGTAGCCGCAGCGCTCGATGCCGGGCGCAAAGGCCGGGACGGTGTTGAGGTCGGCAAAGTTGAGACATTGCACGCAGTAACCGTGGGCTGCCAGCACGGGTCCCACTTCGCGACAGAGCGTGCCTTTGGTGTCGAGCACGATGTAGCTTGCGTTCATTTGCAGTAGGTTGGGCTTGAGGACGTTTCGGGTCTTGCCGGCTCCCGAGGGGCCGATCACAAGTGCATTGTTGTTGAGTCCCGTTTGGCGGGTGTCGCAGGAAAGCGTTCGATCCTTGGCGAGGATGGTGGACAATGCGGACTCAGATGCGGCGAGACGGCTGGCGACGTTAGACATGGGCGACCTCCTTGGTGGTCGAGAGGATTTCGTGGGCAAAGCCGAGCTCGACGGCGCGCTCGGCCGAAAGGTAGGTGTCTTTTGCAGTGAGGGACTGGATGCGCTTGGGCGTGAGGCCGCTGCGGTCCGAGAGGATTTGCGTGAGGGTCTTGCGGGTCTGCATGAGACGCCGGCTGGTTTCCTGCAGCGCAAGTGCCGAGCCGCCTGCCCCCTGGGGGATCAGCGGGTCGTGAATCATGAGCTCTGCATGGGGTGCCATACGGCGATCGTCGCCGCCCATAAAGATCACGGCGCCCATGGACGCGGCGAATTCCAGGCAGACGGTGCGGATGGGGCACGATGCGAGGCGCATGGCGTCATAGATCGCAAGACCCGATCGCACGCTTCCGCCGGCGCTGGCGATAAATATGGTGATGGGGCGGCTGGGGTCGGTGGCATCGAGCAGGCGGATCTGCTGGCATAGGTCGTGGGCCATCGGGGTTTCGATGTTTCCCATGACGGAGAGCTCGCGACGGGCGAGCATCTCATCGTAAATGCTGGTGAGCGTGATACCTCGGGCGGATTCACGCATGGTGAGGGGGCTGATGATGGGGGAATGATTGGTGTCCATGAGGACTCCTTTCTGTTGGTTGTGTTGTGGAATAGAGTCGCTGCCCGCGGAGGGGCTGGCGGGCTACAGGGTTCGTCCGAGCCTGAGATCGAGCTCGGTTGTGGGGCAGGCTGCCTGTTCGTGCGGCTCGCAAGCGCCAAGGGCTCCAAAGCGATAGAGCGTTGCGGCGGGCGTGGTGTAGGCGAGCCGCAGCTGATGCTCGATAGGGGCACATCCGTCATTTTTGTAATGAGCCGCGTAGTACTGCGCGATGCTGGCGTTCATCTCGCTGCCATTGCGATGGCGCTCAAACTGGCGTCTGCAGGTCTCGATGATCTTTGCTACCGACTTGGGTGCCGTCGCGGGAACAAGGGCGAGATAGCCCTCAAATAGCTCGTTGATGTTCAGGAGGCACAGCAGGTCGATCAGCGTCCTTATGGCTGCTCCCTCGGCGGAAAAGTGCGCGGTCATGCGGTTATATCGGTTGCGGTCGACGATGGCCGCATGGGGTCTTGGAGTTTTCTGCCCCGTGGTCCCGGGCTTTTGCCGCGCCTGTGTATTGAGCTCGACGTTGCAGCGCTTGAGGCCGTCCAACGGAAGGAACAGTGCGGTGCGCAGGGTGTTCCGCTTGCTTTCGAGTTCATGACGCTCGTCGGGTTCCCATTCGAGCTTGAGTTTCGTGTCGAGCGCCGTAAGCATATGGGCTAGGCAGCCTACGGTAAGAACGTACGAATCGTTGTCACGTTTTGGGGCATAGGGGTCTGTCAGCTTGCGAATGTCGGGGTCGCCCATGATCTTTGTGCAGCGCTTCAGCAGTTGAGGGTGGTCGGCCAAGATTGTCGCGAGCGGTAGCGACGCGTAGTTCTTGATGGTCGCGGCGGCAAAGGCGGCGTCATATTCGTTTGCATATGCTCGCTCAATGCGGGCATCCAGAATGCTTTTCTTATCGCCGTCTTCAGCGTGGTGGTTTGTCATAGCTTCTCCAATCGGTTGATGTTCGTGCTGTTTGTTGATGTGTTGGTTGTCGTGAGTGATGTGCTTGCCGTGGGTGATGTGCTGACGTTGGGGTGCTATGCGGTTTTCAATGAGCCCGTGAGACAGTTGCTGCAGGGGCGGGATGGAACGGCCCATGCAAGGCGGAAGACATCGTGCTCAAAATCGAGACAGCAATGCCCTAGGTGCCTCACATGTGGCAGTTACCTCATTAAGTTGTCATTACGTTTGGGGTTGTACTTTGCCGATCTTCCTTCTCTTACACGCTAAAACTCAAACTTCATATGCTCGATCTACTTAAAACCGCAACGGCGGTCTTATATCAACTTATATGTCGGAACGCGTCTTTGCAAGTACTTTTTTGCCTTTGTTTCAAATGGGGTGGTTTTGCAACCGTCATACGTGCGCTGTGCGAACGTGCCCCGGCTCGGATAAGATAGTGCGATCGAGTTCTACCGCGCTCACTGCAAGTAGTCTTTGTTGCTGAGATAGGTCACGGCCGAAAGGGGCCCGTATCCCAACAGATACGGGCCCCTTGCTATTTAAATGGGCATGAGGGTGTATTGCTGTCGGCATCCGCGTGCGGTGCCATTCGCTCATATGACCCAATCCGCTGTCAAGAGCCACAATGGCCCCGCCGACCGCTTGCAATCGGTCGGCGGGGCCTGCCGTTGAACCCGTCCCGGTCCGCCCCCGGCATGTCGTCGACGCCTTCGGCTCAGTCTCATATCCGCGGATACCGTTCTGTCGGCCCGCACTCCATTCCTTCGGCGGGGTTCCCCAAGTCTGTCGAGGCGCATGCGGAGGGCTCCGCGCGCACAGCGAAATAGGGGGTATCCCCGAAGGCCGCCCGGCTCGCCGGGACGGGGGCTATGTCTATTCCGCGCCCTCCCGGCACATCATGCCGAGGGCCCAGAGCCACCTCACGAGCTCGGCCGCGGTGGCCGCGTTGGCCTTCGCCGCGGGCACGCCGCGGGCGAGCATCTCCTCGCGCCGCCGCAGGAGCCGCTCGGACCCCTTCCTCCCGTGCATCCTTATCTCGAGGGGCACGCCCGTGTCCCTCGGCATGAGCTTCGGCTGGTGCCGTGCCGCGGCGTAGCACCATGAACCCTCAACGGCCAGCTTCCTCACGAGCGCGTTGCCCGCACCGCTGATGCCTCCGAGCCGCACGGAGTCGCCACTCGACCTCTGACTCGGCGCGAGGCCGAAATAGGCCGTGACCTGCCTTCCGGAACGGAACCTCGTGAAGTCGCCGACCTCGGCCGAGAAGGCCGCGGCCAGCGCGAAGGCGCAGCCCTTGATCGACTGGAGGGCGGCCACCTCCGCGGCGATCGGGCTGGCATCCACGGCGGCCCCGTACTCGGAGAGCAGGTCCGCCCGGGCCTCCGCCGCGGCCTCGACCTCGTTCCTCAGGGCGGCGAGCGTCCGAACCCCGCCATCGTCCTCCGGCCTGACCTTGTCGAGCCACCTCAGGAAGTCGTAGGTCCAGTACTTCCTCGGGTTGCCGGCGGGCGTGGTGCCGCCGTAGACGAACCCTCGCCTTGCGAGGAAGGCGAGCAGCCGCTGCTTGGCGGTCGCCAGGCGCGCGGTCGCCCCGTCGTAGGCGCCGGCGAGGTCCCTGATGCCTTCGACCTCGGGGGAGGGGATCCATACGGGGGAGATGTCGTGGGCGAGTATCGCCTTGGCCATCCTGGCGGCGTCGTTCCTGTCGTTCTTGGAGGCCGAGTCGGCGGCCGACCTGGGGATCTTCGAGACCGCGGCGACGACGCACTCGACGCCGAGCCCGGCGAGCTCCCTTTGCGGGGCGAAGCCGAGGTAGCCGCTCTCGTAGGCCGCGAGCGACGGCCCGGGGAACCCATCCATCCACCCGGCGATCTCGCCCCAGGGGTTGCCGGGGAACCTCCTCGTCACGGCCTCGCCGGTGTCCGCGTCGAGGGCGCAGACGGTGGTCGACCTCAGGTGGACGTCCATCCCGAACGCGGTAGAATGCTTTGGCATGGGAGCCTCCCAACCTCGTTGCGGCGCGGCTGCGCCTATGGCACTTCAACATCATTGTCGCAGCCCCGACCCGCGGTCACGAGCGGGGGCTCCTATCTTTTTAGTGCCCTCGGATTGGGTCATAGTGTCTGTCTGTAAATATACGTTTACAGCTAATTTCATACCACTTGTCGGAATGCGGACGCTGTCCTTGCATGTCGGGCGTACATTGAACGTGGTTTTTCGCGTGAAACCACGAATCGGTTGTCAGTCCTGAACAAGGAGGCCCAGCATGACGCTTGCCAAACCCATCAATAAATACATCGACTATATCGATGCCCCCGAGGACACGTTTGAGCAGTATGTCGAGAAGGCGTTAAAGTACAACTTTCGCTGCGTATTTGCGAACCTTCAGGAGTACGAGACGGGCCGCGCCATGCTCGAGGGCTCTGACATCATCCTTGCCGGCGCCATCGACTTTCCCCAGGGCACTATGACGCTTGAGGAGAAGCTTGCGAGGTTTGAGGAATACGCTGCGTGTGGCTTTACCGAGATTGACTACGTTTTGAATCAGGGGTCGATCGAGAACCGCGATTTTGATGCCATCGAGCGCGAGATGACTACCATTGCTGATTTTTGTCGCGCGCATGGCATCACTGACAAGGTAATCGTCGAGATGTGCAAGCTGGACGGCGACGACGCCGCCAAGCGCCGTGTATGCGAGATCGCGCTGGAGGCCAAGCCGGGATTCCTTAAGACATCGACCGGCAGAAGCTTTGGCGGTGCTAAGCTCGAGGACGTGCGGCTGATGCACGAGGTGCTCGGCGATGCCGTGGCAATCAAGGCGGCGGGCGGTATCCATAATTACGAAGAGGCTTGCGCATTCATCGAGGCCGGCGCCAGCGCGTTAGGTGCATCGGCGGGCATCGCGATCGTCGAGGGCGCACCGACGGATGAGCGTCGCTAGCAGACGTATTTGACCTGAGCGATAAAGCTTCACGACCACACGCCGTTCATGTTCGGGACAATATGACATTTTTCCCGTTGCAAACGGAGTCGCGGTGGCTGTTCTGTATGATGACTCAGACAAGGTTATTCAATGACAGGGAGGCATATATGGCAATCAAAGCCATCGCAATGGATATCGACGGTACGCTCACCAACGACCAAAAGGTCATCAGCCCGCGTACGCGCGAGAAGCTGCTCGCGGCGCAGGAGTCGGGCATTAAGCTCATCTTGGCTTCGGGCCGTCCCGCATGGGGGCTGCACGCCTTGGCGCAGGAGCTCGACCTTCAAAACCATGACGGTCTGCTAGTTGCCTTTAATGGTGCGCATGTGGTCGACGCTCAGACCGATGAGGTCCTTTTTGACCAGGCCATGCCGGCTGACGAGCTGCACCGTCTGATTGATCATCTGCGCAATTTCGACGTGATCCCTATGATTTCGCTCGGTCGCGATCTGCATGTCGAGGATTCGTATCGCTGCATGATTACGCTGCCGGATGGCTCGCAGAAAAACATCGTCAAATACGAGCGCGATGCGTGCGACCTTAAGATCCGCGAGGTCGAGAGCTTGCATGAGGTCGCGGACGCTTATCCCGTGGACAAGCTGCTGACGGCGGGCGATCCGGCCTACCTGCAGGCGCATTACGAGGAGATGTATGCGCCCTTTACCCAGACGCTTTCGGGCATGTTTACGGCCGACTGGTACTTTGAGTACACGGCGCCTGGTATCGACAAGGCCCGCGCGCTCGAGGGCGCCCTGCCCAAGCTCGGTATCGATGCCAGCGAGGTCGTATCGTTTGGTGACGGCCAGAACGACAAGTCCATGATTGAGTGGGCCGGCACCGGTGTTGCCATGGGCAACGCAGTCGATGAGGTTAAGGCGGTAGCCCAGATGGTGACCGCCAATAACAACGAAGACGGTATTGCGGTGGCGTTGGATAAGCTGCTGGGTTAGAATCGCCGATAATGCATGGTTCGGGCGCCTGCTTACAGGCGCCCTTTTGTTAGGGAGGGTGCCGTGTCCGTATTTCCGTTC
>CABRZC010000020.1 GCA_902475375.1 uncultured Collinsella sp.
AGCTGCGGAAACGCGGGGCCCGTTCAGGCTGTTGCGTTGAGATTGAAAATCAACCGCGGCGTCTTGGACGTGCGCGATACGCCCAGCAGCACGATATCGGCCCCCGACAGATCGTCGCAGCCGCGCCCGTCATCGTGCTCAACGAAATACTCCATGGCCTCGATGCGATGGAAATAGCGGTCATCGGTCTTGTGAATCACACCCGCGACGCCCTTGGGCGGCACACCGATAAGCGACGACAGCACGGCAAGCGTCGGGCCAATCAGGTCGACCGAACGAATATGCAGCATGCCCAGGTAATCGAGCACGCGGGCGCGAAGCGCCGGATCGACAATGGTGTGGAACACGGCAATATCGCGATGGTCCGCATCAACGCGCGGGCCCACAAACGACTTGACCTGCTCCACCGAGTTCACCTTGGGCAGGCGCAAAAGATGAAAAGCCCCTTCATCAAATTGCCCGGACGCCGCAAGCACCACCTCACAAGCGGTATCACCGAGCGAGTCGGAGATAACGATTACGGTGGGACGAGCGGTGACCGGGCAATCCATGCGGGGCTCCTTTTGAGCTTATGCGCAGGCTGGCTTACTTTTTGCGGGCAAGCTCACCGATGTTGGCGATGCCGGAGAAAACGGCCTCGAAGCGGTTGAGCAGCTTAAGGCGATTATCGCGGAGCTGCTCGTCCTTGTCCATGACCATAACCTCGTCGAAGAAACGGTCGATGGGCGCGCGCAGGGCGGCCAGAGCGGCAAACGCGGCAGGATAATCCTCGGCGGCGAGAGCGGCGTCGACGGCGGTCTGAGCGGCCTCGGAGGCATCGGCAAGCGCAAGCTCGACCTCGCCCATCAGGGCGCGATCGTACTCCGCGCCCAGCTCGGGCTTGGAGATGTGCGCCGCGCGGGCGTAGGCGGTTGCCAGGTTGTCGAAGGTCTCGGCGTCGTTCTTGCGAGCCTCATCGAGGGCGGCGCAGCGGGCGAAGAAGAGCGACGGGGCAATGATGTGCACCGCGGAGACGGCGGCAACGGTGTCGGCCGGAATCTTCTCGTCGCGGGCCATGCTCACCAGACGGCCGTGGAAGAAGTCACGAACCTGCTGGGCGACCTCGGCGGCGTCGAACTCAATGCCCTGCTCGCTATAGAGCTCGAGCGCAAAGTCGATGAGCGACGTGGGGTCGATCGGCAGACGGTCGCGCAGGATGTTGATGATGCCGATGGCGGCGCGACGCAGCGCGTACGGGTCGGACGAGCCGGTCGGGGGCTCGCCGATGGCAAAGATACCCGCAACGGTATCGAGCTTGTCGGCACAGGCCACGATGCAGCCAGCGGTGCCCTCGGGCAGCTCATCGCCGGCAAAGCGGGGACGATAGTGATCGCGAATGGCGTGGGCGACCTCGTCGTTCTCCCCCATCGCGGAAGCGTAATAACCGCCCATAACGCCCTGCTGGCTCGTGAACTCAACGACGGCGTTGGATACAAGGTCGGCCTTGCACAGGTGAGCGGCGCGAGCGGCATCGGCGGCAAGGTGGGCGCCCAGATGGGCCTCGCGGGCGATGGCGAGCGCGAGCTGCTCAATACGCTCGGACTTGGCGAGCACGCTACCGAGCTTCTCCTGGAAGGCGACCTTGGCCAGACGCTCACGGAACTCGTCGAGGGAAATCTTCAGGTCCTCCTCGTAGAAGAACTTGGCATCGTCCAGACGGGCACGCACGACGCGCTCGTTGCCGTCGATCACGCGCTCGGCGTTCTCGGGCTTGCTGTTGGAGACGACCACGAACTCACGCGTGAGCTTGCCCTCGCCGTCATAGATCGGGAAGTAGCGCTGGTTGGTGAGCATGGACTCGCAGATGATCTCGTGCGGGACCTTGAGGAACTCCTCATCGAAGGTACCGACAAGCACCGTCGGCCACTCGCAGAGGTTGATGACCTCCTCGAAGACCTTCTTGGGCGTGTCGACATGGCAACCGGAGCGCGCAGCCTCGACCTCGGCGATACCGGCAAGGATGGCTTCACGACGACGCTCGGCAGAAAGCACGCCGGCGTCCTCGAGCACCTGCTCGTAGACGGCGGGGCTGGCGACCACATGGTCACCAGGGCCAAGTACGCGATGACCACGCGTGGTGTTGCCACTCGTCACGTCGGCAAACGACACGGGCACAACATCCTCGCCCAAAAGGCAGCAGATCCAGCGGACCGGACGAACAAAGGTCGCATGCTCGTGACCCCAACGCTGGCTGCGGTAGTTGGGCCACTGCAGGCCGGCGATGGTCTTCTCGCACAGAGCGGTCAGAATCGGCGTAGCCGGAGCGGAGGGAATGTTCTTCTCGGCGAACACATACTCGCGACCGTCAGTGTCCTCGCGACGGACCAGGTCCTCGGCAGCCACACCGCACTTGCGAGCGAAGCCCTGGGCGGCCTTGGTGGCGTTGCCGTCGGCATCAAAGGCAATGTTTGCCGCGGGACCACGCTTGACCTCGTGAACCTCATCGGTCGCGGTGGCGACGTCGGCCACGAGCGCAGCCAGACGACGCGGGCTCGAGATCACGCGGACCTCGCCGTGGGCCAGGCCGGCCTCGTCGAGACCCTTGGCAATCATGGTGCCAAGCTGCTTGACGGCATTGTTCAGCGGTGCGGAGGGCATTTCCTCCGTACCGATCTCAAACAGGAAATCCTTAGCGTCTGCCATGGCTTACGCCACCTCGCCTTCCTGGTCGGCATTCTCGTTGACTCCGGCGACCTCGGCCATATAGGCCTCGCAGCACGCCTTGGCGACGGCGCGGACGCGCAGGATGTAGTTGGCACGCTCGACCGCGGATAGTGCGCCGCGGGCATCGAGCAGGTTGAAGGCATGGCTGCACTTCATGACGCAGTCGTAAGCGGGCAGCGGCAGCTTGCGCTCAAGGCAGGAGTGGCACTCGGCCTCGTAGTCATCAAACTTCTGACGCATCATCTCGACGTTGGCGACCTCAAAGTTGTAGGCACTAAACTCGCGCTCGTTCTCCAGGAACACGTCGCCATAGGTCATGGGCGTGCCGTCGGGCAGATAGCTCCAAACCAGGTCGTAGACGGAGTTGACGCCCTGGGCGTACATGGCGATGCGCTCCAGACCATAGGTGATCTCGACGGGCACGGGGTCGACCTCGATGCCGCCCACCTGCTGGAAGTACGTAAACTGCGTGACCTCCATGCCATTGAGCCAGACCTCCCAGCCAAGGCCCCAGGCGCCCAGGGTCGGGCTCTCCCAGTCATCCTCGACAAAACGGACGTCATGGTCGTTGGGGTCCAGGCCGATAGCGGCAAGAGACCCCAGGTAAAGCTCCTGGGCGTTGACCGGCGACGGCTTGATGAGCACCTGGAACTGATAGTAGTGCTGCATGCGGTTGGGATTCTCGCCGTAGCGGCCGTCGGCAGGACGGCGGCAAGGCTGAGCGTAGCAGGTGCGCCACTCGGCGGGGCCGAGCGAGCGCAGCGTGGTCGCGGTGTGGAAGGTACCGGCACCGACCTCGGAGTCATAGGGCTGCATAATGACGCAGCCCTGCTCGCCCCAGTACTGCTGGAGGCGCAGGATGATGTCTTGGAAGGAAAGCGATGAAGCGTTCATGCCTCTAATATCCCCTCGTCGAAACGATTACACGGTTAGGTACTGTACTATAGCGGTTTTTAGTCGATAGCGCCGATGCGGTTGAGCGGCCAGTAGCGCACAAGCGCCACGGCGATCAAATCAGAGCGATCGACGGGACCAAAGTAACGTGAGTCGGCAGAGTTTTCGCGGTTGTCGCCCATCACCCACACGCACCCGTCGGGAACGGTGTAGGGATAGCTTACCTGAGCGCCGGGAGCCTGGACCGAAAGCGGCCAGCTCATGCCGGTCGTGTAGTCCTCGTCGAGCGCCTGGCCGTCAACGACCACCTTGCCGTCCCGAAGGTCGACCGTCTGGCCGGCCGTGGCAATAACACGCTTGACGAGAACATCGTGCTCGGAGGTGCCATCGGGGTTGTGGAACACCACGATATCGCCTTGGCTGACGGGCTGGCCGAGCTCAAGGCTCACCTTTTGCGCCAGGATCTGGTCGCCGATCTCGATCGTGGACTCCATGGAGCCGGTGGGCACCACAAAGGGTTCGACCACAAACGAGCGAATCAGGAAGGTGGCGACCAGTGCGATCGCGACGACCACGATCCACTCAAACGCACCCTTTAGCACGGAATGCTGCGATGGAACCATTCTCACTCCTTGCTCTGCGAATACGATGCGTCCAGGATGTCCTGCGCGTATGCGCGCTCCTCGGGCGTAAGCCGCGCCGTCTCGATCAGGTCGGGACGCCAGCGGCAGGTGCGCTCGATGGCATTCTTACGGCGCCAGGCGTCAACCTTGGCATGATCGCCGCTCACGAGCACCGGCGGCACGCCCTCGCCGTTGAACTCGGCGGGGCGAGTATACTGCGCGTACTCGAGCAGACCACCGTCCTCGGCAGTCGAGAACGACTCATCGACGTTACTCATCTCGTCACCAAGGGCGCCGGGAATCAGACGCACGACGGCGTCGGCAACGACCATAGCAGGTAGCTCACCACCTGTAAGCACGTAGTCGCCGATCGATAGGCGCTCGTCGGCATACGCATACGCGCGCTCGTCGACACCCTCGTATCGACTGCATACAAACAGCAGGCGCTCGCTTTTGAGCAGGCGCTCGGCCACATGCTGCGTAAAGGGTTCGCCGCAGGGCGTAAAGAACACCACGGTGGGCTTGGGACCCTCAGAGCTAATAGCCTCGATGGCCTCGGCGATGGGCTCGACCTTCATGAGCATGCCCTGCCCGCCGCCGTACGGCTCGTCATCGACGGTACGATGGCGGTCGTGAGTCCAGTCGCGCAGGTTATAGGCCTTAAAATCAAAAAGGCCGGCCTTGCGGGCGCGGCCCAAGATCGATGTGGACATGACGGGCTCAAACATCTCGGGAAAGACCGAAAGGGTCTCAATCAGCATGCTGTCCTCCCTACTTGTCCATATCAATCAAACCGTCCATAACGTGGACGGAAATTGTCCCCTGATCGGGAAGATCGAGCACAACCTGCTCGATCACGGGAATCAGCACCTCGCCGTACCGATCGCCCTCGACAACCCAAACATCGTTGGCGGGCGTCGACATGATCTCGACAATCGTGCCGAGCAAGCCAAAGCGCTCGTCGACCACCTCGCGACCCATCAGGTCGGTATAGGCGGCATCGAGCGAATCGAGCTCAAAATCGTCACGGTTTGCCAGCACGTAACATCCGGTGATGCCCTCGGCGGCCGTCAAGTCGTCTATGCCCTCAAACGAGACCAGATCGCCATCGCCCGTATCGGTGACGGATACGACCGTGCAAAAACGGTCGCGCTTGAGCGCCGGTGGCGTCAAGGCGACGCGCATACCCGGCGTCAATACAGAAGGAAGCCCCCGCAGCGGCTGCGCGAGGACCTCCCCCTTCCTTCCGTGCGGCTTGACCACACGGGCGATGTTTTTGTACTGGGACCTCAAGGTCCTAGCCCAGAACCTCTACCTCGACTGCAGTGTCGAGGCGAGCGGCCAGTGCACGGGCGAGCGTGCGAATGGCCTTGATGGTACGGCCACGACGGCCGATGACCTTAGCGACGTCATCCTCGGCAACCGAAACCTCAATCGTGGAGGCGTCGTCACCATCGATGACCTCAAGGCTCACGGAATCCGGGTCGTCGACGATCTGAACAACGAGATATTCGACGAGATCGGCGATGCGATCTGAGAGCATTGCCTCACCCTCGAGCTGTGCAGCGTCAACCTCAGGCACGATTTACTCCTCGGCGCCCTCAGCGGCCTCAGCGGCAGCCTTAGCGGCCTCGGCCTCTTTGGCGAGCTGCTTCTTGGACTTCTTGACGACGGTCTCGGTCTTCTCGCCCTCGTTGGCGGCCTTGACCAGAGCAGCGACAGCGTCGGTGAGCTGAGCGCCCTTGGACTGCCAGTCAGCGATCTTCTCGAGATCGAGGTTGATGGTCTTGGGGGCGGTCATCGGGTTGTAGCGGCCAACCTCCTCGATGATACGACCGTCACGCGGGGCGCGGGAATCGGCGACGACGACACGGTAGTACGGACGCTTCTTAGCGCCGTGACGAGCAAGGCGAATCTTGACTGCCAAAGGAAACTCCTCCAACCAAGCAGCTTTAGGCTGCAACTACAAACAAACAGTTGAACATAATACGCCATCGACGCGGGCAGGTGAAGTCCGTGAGACCAACTTCTTCGGTGTAGTCGAAGGCAAATCCATATCTTAGACAAGAATTCGCGATTTGCAAGCACATCCACGCACCCCACATGAGCTGCGCGGTATACTCATGCCATGAAAAGACGCGAACATACATACGGTTATGAGGATGCTGCGGGCGTCACGCCGCCGCCCTGGACGGGACCGGCGGTGGGCCTCATGGATCTCGATGCGTTTTTTGCGAGCGTGGAGATGCTCGACCATCCCGAGTGGCGCGGCAAGCCGCTCATCGTGGGTGGCGATGCCGATTCCCGCGGCGTCGTGTCCACCTGCTCCTACGAGGCGCGCCGCTTTGGCGTGCATTCCGCCATGCCCTCGGCCGAGGCACGGCGCCTCTGTCCGCAGGCCATTTGGACGCATGGGCATTTCAATCGCTACCACGAGGTCAGCGCACAGGTCATGGCGATTCTCGCCGACGAGACCCCGCGCGTTGAGCGCGTATCAATTGACGAGGCCTTTATCGATATCACACCGGGCCGCTTTGCGCCCGAAGATCCGCTGCTGGTTGCGCGGCGGATAAGCGACCGCGTGGCAGCGCTGGGAGTGACCTGCTCCATTGGCGTAGGCTGCAACAAGACGGTCGCAAAGATCGCAAGCGAGAGGGACAAACCGTTTGGGCTGACCATCGTGCGCCCTGGAACCGAGCAGCGCTTTTTGGCCGCGCTGCCGGTATCTGCCATGAGTGGCATCGGGCGCTCGGCCGAGGAGCGACTGCGCCGCATGCGCATCTATACACTCGGCGAGCTGTCACGCGCGCCCGAATCAACCCTAGCCTCTATTTTTGGCATCAACGGCGAACGCATGCGCCAACGTGCGCTGGGGCTCGAAATCTCCGAAGTCACGAGTCTAGATGAAGAGCGCGAGGTCAAGTCGGTCAGCAATGAACGCACCTTTGCGAAAGATTTGACTGAGCGTCAGGACATCGAAGCGGCGATTGCGCTGTTGGGAGAGTCAGTGGGACGCCGCCTGCGCCGTCAGGGACTAACGGGCGCCACGGTGACGCTCAAACTCAAGTATTCGTATGGAAGCGGTCGCTCGGCACAGCGCCGGCTGCCTCATCCGACCGACGATGAGAACATCTTTGTGGCAGTGGCGCTCGAACTGCTCGACAACATCTGGCAGGAAGGCATGCATGTGCGCCTGGCGGGCATCGGCATGAGCGACTTTGACCATCAGGGCGGCATCCAGACCGACCTGTTCTGCGAAGTCGACGACCGCGGAGCCCAATCCAGCGACCGTCGCGACCTCTCAGTCGCCATCGACGCCGTCCGAGACAAGTTCGGCGACACCGCCCTGTCCTTCGGCCGCCAATCCCGCTTCAACGATTAGTCCCTATGGCAAAAAGAAAGCCGGACAGCTGCGAATGGCGCAACTGACCGGCGAACGGTAAAGGGTAGCTAAAAAGCCCCGTCCCAAATGAACTACTAAAGGAGGTCGAGGGGAAGCTGGGGAGCGTCACCCCAGAGCTTCTCGAGACGGTAGAACTCGCGGGCCTCGGGGGTAAAGACGTGGACGACAACCGAGCCGTAGTCCATGAGCATCCAGGTCTTCTGCTCACGGCCCTCGATGGAGAACGGATGCTCGCCGCAAGCCTCGGCAACCTTCTCCTCAATTTCGTCGACGATCGAATCAACCTGGCGGTTGTTGGTGCCGGTAGCAATGACAAAGTAGTCACAAACATCGGAAAGCTCAGTCAGGTCGAGCACCTGAACGTCCTCGCCCTTCTTGTCGTAGGCGGCCTGCGCGGCGGCGCGGGCGACATCCTCAGCGGCGACACCGCTCGCGGACAGCGAGGCGGCAGTGCGGTCGGACGTGGCAGCGAAGCTCTTGTGCTCCACACGTTCAAGAATCTGCTCGTCGGTCATGGTCTCGTCGGCCATGGAATACCTCTTTCTAGACAGCCCGAGCTAGCGCAGCTGGGCGTAATGGTTGTAAATCGAAATAGCCGTGGGATAAAGATAACGCCCGGTCTGGATCACATAGACCAGACCCTGCGCAAAACAGGAGAAGAACAACTCGTCGAGCGAGGACTTCCCCACCATCTTGCGCAGCGCATGGGCATAATCACCGTGGCGGTTGGGTTCGATGGCATCGGCCACAAAGACCACCATATCGAGCGGCGTCATGTCGCAAGCGCCCACGGTGTGACGGTCGACAGCCTGAAAGACCGCCGGCGACAGCTCGGGAAAAAGCTGCGGAAGCTCATAGGCGGCAACCGGGCCATGCAAAAGCGGCGTCGCGGCAGACGGAGAGCCGGCAATCTTAATGCCGTAATGCAGAGCGCGCGTGACCAGCTCGTCGTCGGAGAGCACCTTGTCCCAGTCATGGATCAGGCCAGCGGCAGCGGCATCAAAGCGGTTGACACCGTACACCTCGGCTAGGTGCAACGCAGTCTCGGCAACCCCGAGCGAATGCACGTAGCGCTTACGCTTATCCTTCATGCGCACATCGAGCAACTCGTGGATGCGCGTCAAGAGCGCGCGCTCGTCGCCCTCAAACTGATCTTCTACCGACAACGTTCTCCCCCATCAATCAAAATCGTCTTGCCCAAGATCGGCATACAGGCCGCGTTTCCGGATATAGCCGAGCACAGACTCGCTCGTAAGATAGCGCACGCTCATACCGCGGGCAACCCGCTTGCGAATGTTGGTCGAGCTAATCGCCAGCGCCGGAATCTGGATATAGCGCACGTCGAATGGCAATCCCGATTCCTTAATCCGCGCCCGGGCCGTATCGATGTCAAAGCCGGGACGCGTCGCAGCAATAAAGGTTGCCAGTTCGGCAATCTCATCTGCATTGTGCCAGGTCACAATATCGATAATCGCATCGGCACCCGTAATAAAGTAAAGCTTCACCCGTGGCGGGTAAAACTCGCGAAGGGCGCGCAGCGTATCGGCTGTGTAGGTGACACCGGCACGATCGATCTCGAAGCGGCTTGCCAAAAAGGCCGGGTTCGCGGCGGTCGCGAGGACCGTCATGGCATAACGGTCCTCAGCAGGCGTCACCGGTTTGTCGAGCTTAAAGGCGGGAGAGCCGGCCGGCATAAAGAGCACGGCGTCCAAGTCGAGCGACTCGCGCGCCTGCTCGGCGGTAACCAAGTGCCCATAATGAATCGGGTCAAAGGTACCACCCATAATGCCGAGCCTAAACTCCTGCCCGTCTTCTAGAGGAAGCTCGGGCAGACCGATTCCACCGCGCAGTGACATGGCTTACTCGCACTCCGGGGTCTCGACGTCTTCCGCAGCAACAGCGTCATCGGTACCGTCAATGGCATCCACCGCGTCGACAGCCTCCAAGCTATCGTCCGCGACATCCTCGACATCAACGACCTCGACGGCGACGTCCTCGCTACCGTCCTCAAGCTCGTCCTCGAACTCCGAGAAGTCCTCGGCGCCCTCAAAGTCAAAGGCGCGCTGGCAAATGCGAACCTCGTCGCCGGCACGGCAGCCGGCCTTTTGGAGCGCATCGTCGACACCCATGCGGGAAAACTTATGCTGCAGGTAGATGACCGCCTCCTCATTTTCCCAGTCGGTCTGAATAACCAAGCGCTCAATCGCGCGACCGACCACGCGGAAGGCACCGGGCTCCTCTTGGACAATGCGGAACCGCTTCTCGCGCTGCAGACGGCGGCGCTCCCACTCCTCGTCGCGCAAATCGACCGGCTCATCAGAGACCGCCAGCTCAGCGCGAAGCTTAGCCACCTGCTCGCCCACGGCAAGCATCAGCGTGTTGAGACCGGCACCCGTCACAGCGGACACGGCAAAGAACATATGGCCATCGTCGAGCGCCGCACGCTTAAGGTCGGCAATCTTGTCGGCCGTGCCCGGCGCATCGCACTTATTAGCGACAACGATCTGCGGGCGCTCCGAGAGCTCTGCGCCATACTGCTCGAGCTCACGGTTAATAATGCGATAGTCCTCGACCGGATCACGATCCTCAAACCCGCCCGTCATGTCAACGACATGCATAATCAAAGCAGTGCGCTCGATATGACGCAGGAACTGATGGCCCAGGCCACGCCCCTCGCTCGCGCCCTCGATAAGACCGGGGACATCGGCAACGACGTAAGAATATTCGCCGGCACGCACCATGCCCAAGTTGGGCACAAGCGTGGTAAACGGATAGTCGGCAATCTTGGGACGGGCGGCACTCATACGCGCGATGAGCGAAGACTTACCCACCGAGGGAAAGCCCACGAGCGCGGCATCGGCCATAAGCTTCATCTCGAGCTCGATCCAGTGTTCCTCGGCCGGCTCGCCCAGCTGGGCAAATGCGGGCGCGCGACGCACCGACGTCACAAAGTGAGTGTTGCCCAGACCGCCGGCACCACCGGGCGCCACGACAACGCGCTCGCCGTCGTGCACCAGGTCGGCAATCTCGAACATCGGGGTCTGCGTCTCGGGATCGAGCTCGCGGACTACGGTGCCCATGGGGACTTTCAAAATCAGGTCCTCACCGCTTTTGCCGTTGCGGCGGGCACCCTGGCCATGCGTTCCGCGCTCAGCACGAAAGTGATGCTTAAAGCGGTAATCGATCAGCGAGGACAGCTGAGCGTCGGCCTGAATGACGACGTTGCCGCCACGACCGCCGTCGCCGCCATCGGGGCCGCCCTTGGGAACAAATGCCTCGCGCCTAAACGACATGCATCCGGCTCCGCCGTCGCCGCCGCAAACGTTAATTCGGCTGATATCGGTGAACTGTGACAACAGAATCGCCTCCTACAAAAAAGAGGGAGACCCTTGAATCCTAAAACTCAAGTGCCTCCCACATATGTGCTCTATGAAGGGTGAATTACGCGTTCGCGAGCGGGCGTACGCTGACCCTGTGCTTGATACCCTTGTGGAACTCAACGGTACCGTCGACCAGCGCGAACAGCGTGTCGTCCTTGCCACGGCCAACGTTCTCACCCGGGTGGATGTGCGTGCCGTGCTGACGGACGAGAATCGTGCCCGTGGTTACCGTCTGGCCGGCATAGCGCTTCGTGCCAAGGCGCTGACCGCGGGAGTCACGGCCATTACGGGAGGAACCGAGTCCTTTTTTGTGTGCCATTGTGTATACCTACTCTTTCGTTACGAGTGTAATCTACTCGGCGACGGGAGCCTCGGCAACAGCCTCAGCCTCTGCCTTGACAGCCTTCTTGGCGCGGGAGGTAGCCTGAACCTTCACGATCTTCAGCTTGGTGAGCTGCTGACGGTGACCCTTCAGACGACGATAGCGCTTACGCTTGTGGAACTTGAAGACCAGCTGCTTCTCGCCCTTGAACTGCTCAACGATCTGAGCGGTAACCTTGGCCTTGGCCAGCTTGTCGGGATCGGTGACGATCTTCTTACCATCGTTGAGGAAGATAACCGGCAGGGTGATCTTATCGCCCTCATTGCCCTCGATCTTCTCGACGGTGATGACATCGTCGGTGGCGACCTTGTACTGCTTGCCGCCCGTGTTAACGATTGCGTACATGTTTACTTGCCCTTCATGCATCAGTTAGTGCAACAGCCGAATATAGTAGCAGGCGATAATACCCCCGTCAACGAGTATGTGGAGCAAATCCACAAGTTCGCACAGGTATGGGGCTGACGAGTCGGCCCTCGTCGTCCTCGCATGCTTGATTCTGACGCTCGACATCGTAGGAGCAGATGGTCACGAGGTCTTGCATACCGGTGGAAACAATAGGTGCATCGACGCCCGGGGTCAAGCCCTGCAACAAAACATCAGCTGCGGAAAGCAAAATTTCCGGACGCATGGAGCCCTCGTTATCGGCATGGGTGTCGAGCATGAGCACCAGATGGTCCGGGCGCTCCCCTGCCGTAAGCTCGTAGCCCACCAGAGTGTGGTCAAGATCTAGGCGCTTGCTCTTCTTACCGCGTGCGTAGTCGATGCCGTGCCCCGCGCGCAGCGTATCGATAGCGCGACGCACCTCGTCGGCATCCACCGGTGCCTCAGGATCGAGATGCAGATCGATACGATAGGACAGACGCGTGAGTTGCGCCGTCAGCGCCGGCGTGCGCACGTCGATGTAGGCGGCCTCGATGGGGGCCAGATCGGCCGGAGATGCCGCCGCCAGGCGCTCAAACGCCTCGCCGAGTGCAACGAACTCGGTCATAAACAGGTCATACCACTCGCAAGTCGACGACGTGCCCACCGGCAGCGCCGACGAAAAGCCCACGCGCATGTGCGGAGAGAAGCCCTGCGTCACGGCATAGGGCAGCCCCGCGCGACGCACGATGCGCTCAATGGTATGAATCACTTCGAGATGACCCAGGTACTTAAGGCGGTCGCGCTTGCCATAGCGAACGCGAAGCCTAAAGAGCGTGGGGTTGTCGGTCAGGCGCTCACTCATGCGCGATCACCCACCAATACATTCTTGGCATGGAGCGTGGGGCAGATTCCGCAACCGGTGCACGACGTGCGGGTGCAGTCGGGCGTCGTGACGCCCTCCAGCGAGCGGCGGTATTCGCGCTCGAGGAAGCCGCGCGAGCAACCGGGGCTCACGTGCTCCCAGGGCAGACGCCAGTCCAGCCCATAGGGCAGGTGCACGAGCTCGTTGAGGTCGATGCCGTTTTTGGCCGCCGCCTCTTTCCAGTTGTCGAGCGAGAAATGCTCCACCCAGGCGTCGAAGCGCGAGCCCGCACGCCAGGCATCGATGATGACCGGCGTCATGTCGCGACCGGCGCGGGACAGCGCGGCCTCGACGAGCGAGGTCTCGGCATCGTGGTAATGCACTCGTACGGCGCGGTTGCGCACGCTCGTGATGAGCAGCTTTTGGCGACGCTTGACGTCGTCATAGTCGAGCTGCGGGCACCACTGGAACGGCGTTGCCGCCTTGGGGATAAACACCGAAACCGAGATGGACACCGAGATGGAACCGCGGCGCGCCTTGGGCACCACGGAACGGCCAAGCTCCAGCACGTGATCGGCCAGGTTGGCAATGGCCACGATATCCTCGTCACGCTCACCGGGAAGACCCATCATAAAGTAGAGCTTCATGCGGTTCCAGCCCGCCTCGAAGGCCGCCTTAGCCGCGCGGTCCAGGTCCTCCTCGGTCACGTTCTTGTTGATGATGTCGCGCATGCGCTGGCTACCGGCCTCGGGGGCAAACGTCAGGCCGCCTTTCTTTTCACCGGCGACCGACTCGGCCATATCCACGCCAAATGAATCAAGGCGCTGCGAGGGAATTGACACGCGAATGCCCGTATCCTCCAGGCGGCGGTTGAGCCTGCCGAGCACATCGCGGATGCAGGAGTGGTCGGTGGTCGAAAGCGAGGTGAGCGACACCTCGTCATAGCCAGTCTTCTGCAGGCCCTGGATCACCGAGGAAACAATCTGGTCGGCCGAGCGCTCGCGCACCGGACGATAGGTCATACCGGCCTGGCAAAAACGGCAGCCGCGGGCACAACCGCGCAGAATCTCAATCGACAGGCGGTCGTGAACGAGCTGCGCGTAGGGCACGCACGACTGCGACAGCGGATTAGTAGCTCCAAAGTCCTCAACGACGCGCTTATAGACTACCTGCGGGACGTCCTTGCCTTCGCGCGGCACGGTGTAGCCATGCGGCGAGCAGGGCTCGTCATAGCGCACCTCATACAGAGACGGCACATAGGTACCGGCGACCGTCGCGAGCTGCTCGACAATCTGAGCGCGCGAGACGCCTTCGTCGCGCAAGCGGCGATGCAGCTGACAGATCTCGAGCAACGACTCCTCACCCTCGCCAATGAGGATGGCATCGAAGAAGGCCGCATACGGCTCGGGGTTATAGACCGAGGGACCACCGGCGACGATGATGGGATCGTCCTCGGTACGGTCGGCCGCGAGCAGCGGAATGCCGGCGAGGTCGAGCGCCTCGAGGAAGTTGGTGACGGCCATCTCGTGCGGCACATGCATGCCGACGATATCGAACGAGGCCACAGGCGCCGCGCCCTCGAGCGACAGCAGCGGAATCCCCGCCTCGCGCATGGCATCGCCCATATCGGGCCACGGCACATAGCCGCGCTCGCAGGAAATGCCCTCGGCCTGATTGAGGATGTTATAGAGAATGGCGATGCCCTGGTTGGGCAGACCGACCTCATACACGTCAGGGTAGATCATGCAGCAGCGGTAATCGGCATCGGCCTTGGAGAGCGTGCCCCACTCATGGTCGATATAGCGACTCGGCTTCTCGACCTTTGCGAGCAGGGGCTCAATCAAATGAAAACAGTCTTGGTACACAGCGCGCAAAAGAAACCCCTAAGCAGCGAGATCAGATGCGTCCTCAAAGGGACCCATGGGACGAGTAGCGCCGGCAACCGTGGTCACCAGGTCGCGGACGCGCGAGAACGTGGCGGCAGCCACCTCGTTGGCACGGCTGTAGTCGATGTCGCGTTCATACAACAACACGAGCGCACGGCCCATGCCATAGGTTCCCGCGGCGGCGGTCAGCGCCTTGACGGCAAACCCAATATGCGGCGTCTGCTTTACCAGGGCGCGGGTGACGGCGCGGAGCACCAAGCCGCCGGCAAGCACGCCCGCGACCTCATAACCGCGCTCGGGCTTAATACCGCGTCCAAAGATGGCCGCGAGCTCAAAGAGCATGCCCACCTGCGCCAGCGCCATAACGGGATAATCGGCCCCCGGCAAAAACACCAGCGCGCCCGTCGCCATATTGGTAAGCGCGCACGAGGTGATGATGCGGTTAGCGGCCGCAATACGCATAAAAGCAAAGTTCGCCGCAAAGGCCGTCTCCTTGTCCGTGCGATCGAGAATCCAGCGGGCAAGCGTCTCGAGCAGATACGTCTTATCGGTGGCCGCCACCGCGCCGAGCATGGGCGTGGACTCCTGGATAAAAGGCACCTCGACAGCAGACTCGGCCAGCACGCACACGGGGGCGCCGGCGATCACAAGCTCCTGTACAGCGCTCTCCAGACGGTCGGATCCGCACGAAAGGACCAGCACCACGTCGGTATCGGTCTTGGGGACGATACGGTCCTCACCCAGGCGCTCAACGCGCACAATGCCAGACGTCGTCTGCGGCACGAAGGCATCGCGCACCGTCTCGACCAAAAAACGCGAGGCAGACGAATCGAGGTAGACGGACACGCGAACCGGCGTGTCGGAATCCTTCTTGGTGGTCGCGCCCATCTTAAAGACGCGGGTCAGCTTGTCCACGGGAATCTTCATAGCAAACCCCTCCAGCGGTTACGCGGCGCCCGAACGATGCCGCCATATGGATTGTACGATACCCACCGTCAGCAACTGGATCATCATCGAGGACGAACCGAAGCTAATGAACGGCAGCGGAATACCGGTAATCGGCATCATGCCGATGCACATGCCGATGTTCTCGAAGGTCTGGAATGCCCACATGCCGACGATACCCACGCATGACAAGCGTAGGAACAGAGACTCACACTTAAAGGCGACGCGAGTCGTCGAGAACATGAGCAGCACGTACAGGCACAGCAGCAAAAAGGAGCCGCAGAAGCCAAAGGTCTCGGACAAAAAGGCAAAGACGAAGTCGGTGTGGAACTCGGGCAGAAAGCCACCGGCAGACTGCGTCGCATGGCCCAGACCTTTACCGAAAAAGCCACCCGAGCCGACGGCGATGAGCGATTGCTGCAAGTTGTAGGCATCGTCCGAATCGGCATTATCGGGGTCGATAAAGACGGTCAGTCGGTTCATCTGGTACTGCTTGATCAAAACGTCATGGCCCAAAAGAGAATCGAGCACAGAATCGAGCGCCAGGATGAGCGCCACCAAACCCACGAGCAGAGCCAAGGTCGACAGCACCCATTCGCGGCGCGCACCGCTCATGCAGATCACAACGGCACCCGACACCAACACGACCAGGCCCGAACCTAGGTCGCCCATGGCGACGACGGCCAAAAACGGAACGGAAAGCATGCCGCAGAGCTTAATGTAGTCGCGGGCGGTATCGATGCGGCCGTTGTACTGCGAACCAAGCGTGGCGATAAAGAAGATCGTGATGAGCTTGGCGAGCTCGACCGGCTGGAAGGTAAGACCGATACCGGGAATCTTGATCCAGCCCGTCATGCCCAGACCGCCCGTATAGGACAGCCCCGGAATCTTGGGCGAGAAAATCACAATGAGGTCGATGACGAGCAGCGCCGTCGAGAAGTTAGAGATGCCGCGCAGATCGGTACGCCAGACGAGCACCGCAAGCACCGCACCGATGCCGATGCCCAACAGGTGGCGCGAAAATGAGGCGTCGGCCTTAAACTGCGATGCCGACCAAATGATGATGGCACCATAGGCAACGAGTGCCAAGGTTGCCAGCAGCACGCCGATGTGCACCTTCTGGCGAAACGTGCCGCGCGAGGCCGAAAGCTGCTTGTTGACACGGTCCAGGCTGCTGCGGGAACCGGTTTTAGTTGAGCGGAACAGGTCCGCCGGCGAAAAATCCATCGCAACCTCCTATCGAACCGAAGAATCGCCCGTGGCAGAAGATGTGTCGGGCTCGTCATAAATGGCACCGAGGACATCGCGCACGACGTGCAGCGCGGTATCGGAGCCACCACCGCCCTGTTCCAAGACAGTGACAATCACGTACTTGGGCTCATCGGCCGGCGCGTAGGCGCAAAACCACGCGTAATCGTCCTCGCCGCTCTTCTCGCCCGTGCCGGACTTGCCGTAGACCGTGGGGGTCAAGGAGTTAAAGTGTGCGGCGGTCGAAGTCGACGCCGAGTAAATCACATCGTGCATGCCGTTGCGGACCAGCGCAAGATCAGCATCGTTGTTAATTTGAGCCTCAAGGCGCTTCTTTTTGCCCTTGCCGTTGTACTTGTAGGCATCGCCGTCGCCATCACGCGAGACAGCAGACAAGAACACATGCGGCACATACTGTTTGCCGCCGTTGGCAAGGCCCATGTAGGCACACGCCATCTGCAGCGGCGTCACCAAAATGTCGCCCTGGCCGATAGCGATGTTAGTCATATCGCCGGCATTCCACTTGCGGTCCTCGGCCGAGGCGTCGGTAAAGTAGGACTCTTTCCACTTGGCGTCAGGAATGCGACCGGTGCCCTCACTTGGCAGATCGATGCCGCAGGTCTTGCCCAGGCCCCAACGGCGAAAGACCTCTTGCAGACCCTCGGGATGCTGGTCGTTGTAGAAAAACGCCTTACCCATATCGTAAAACACGGGGTCGCACGAGTTGGCGATACCGGATTGCAGCGTCATAGTGCCGTGACCGGAATGCAGCCAGCAGTACTTACCCCATGACTTGCCCAGGCCCGTCCAATAGCCCGTGCAGTTCGTGGTCTGGCCTGAGGTATAGGTTCCAAACTCAAGACCGGCCAGAGCCGAGAGCGGCTTGATGGTCGAAGCCGACATATACTGGCCGCTAATGGCGCGGTTGAGCAGCGGATGCGAACCCTTGTCGTCGTTGAGCTCGGTCCACACGTCGTTGGAAACGCCGCCGATGAACACCGACGGATCAAACTTGGGCTCGCTTGCCATACCCAGAATCTCACCATTGTTGGGATCGAGGCACACCACGGCGCCGTTGCCGGCATCGCTATGACCCGTGGTCTTGGCAAGCTCAATGGCATTCGCCAGAGCCGTCTCGCAGGCCTGTTGAATCTTAAGATCCAGCGTAAGCTTAATGTCAGAACCGGCCTTGGCGGGAACGGCGCCGGCTTGACCGGTCACATTACCCGAGGCGTCAACTTTCACGGTCTGCTCACCACGAATGCCCTGCAGCAGATTTTCGTAGTAAATCTCTACGCCCGCCTGGCCCACAATATCGCCCGATTGATACGAGATCTGGCCAGCCGCGCTATCGCTGCCGTCCGACGACTTCTTGTTCTGCGCCTCGAGCTGCTCGGAGGTAATGGTGCCGGTATAGCCCAAGATATGGCAGGCGGTCTCGCCATACGGGTATTGGCGCTCGGTGCGCTCGGCGATCTTCACGCCGGGAAACTCACCGGCGTGCTCCTGAATGTAGGCGACAGTAGAGCGGCGCACGTCAGTCGCGATCGTATGCAGGCTCTGCGCGCCTTCGGAATTGTCCTGGATGTTGCGCAGCACCGCGATATACGGCATGCCGAGCACGTTGGCAAGATGACGCACCA
The DNA here is from genome assembly GCA_902475375.1 of uncultured Collinsella sp. GTDB lineage: Bacteria > Actinomycetota > Coriobacteriia > Coriobacteriales > Coriobacteriaceae > Collinsella. The sequence goes on from CABRZC010000020.1 coordinate 18,333, forward strand.
GTACCTTGTCGTCGGCAAGGTCGCGATAGGCGACGACGGCGAGCGAGGGGCGGTTTTGCACCAGCGCGACGCCGTTGCGGTCCAAGATGCGGCCACGCACGGCAGGCGTGGTAACGGTACGGGTCTGATTGCTCTTGGCCTGCTTGTCGTAGTAGTCCGACGAGACCATCTGCATGCCCCACAGCTTAACGGCAAGCGCGGCAAACATCGCACCCACGCCCGCGGTGAGGATGGAAAAGCGGCCCTTGAAGGCCGTAGCGGCCGTATTGCCCTCGCCCTCGGTGGCGCGCGGGGCCGTTCCGTGCTGCGTGTCGTAGGTAAAGCGGGAGTCGCCGCGTCGCATGATGACCAGCGCGACCACAATGGCCACGACCAGGACGATGCCAGCGACAACAACCGTCAACTGGGAAGACATCTACAGACCTCCCCTATTTGAGCTTACGGGTCTTGGGCTTAAAGCGCATACCCGTCTGACGCCCACCGCGCGCGGAGAACCCATAGCCAGACTGCGGCGCGACGCCGGACATCAAAAACGGAACGGCGACCAGGCCGGTCAGAATCGAGGACGGCAGGGCGTGTCCAAAGATCGCCACGACAAAACTCGATTCCAGTCCCATAAACAGCAAGATAATGCTGTAGATCACGTTAATGGCAAGCGCAAAGGCGCCCACCGTGATGCCGCGAGCGCTCGGGGTGCCTCCCGTCTGACCGGCGGCACTGTGTGTCAGGGCAAAGCTGCCCACTGTCAGCAACAGCGACATCACGCCCACCGGCACGGCTGCCGACAGGTCGTAGAACAGGCCACTGCAAAAACCGCAGATGACGGCCCGCGTGGGATCGCCCGAAAACACACTCAGGCACACCAGGATAATCATAAAGTTGACGCGACCGCCCGCGATGGAGATCTGCGGCGCCAAGCCCGCCTGCAGCAGGACGCAGACAATGGCGGCAATCGCAAAAGTGCGGGAGCCAGTCCCCTGTTCGTGTAGATCCATGGACATGCCTCCCTATTCGCTCGAGCCCGAGTCAGTCGTGTCGGACGCATCGGAGTTTTCATCCGAGCTTTCATCTTTGGACTTGGTGGCCGCATCGCGCGAGGTGCCCTGCGGCGTACTGTTGGCGCTGCTCACATCCTCGTCCGAAGCCGACTGCTCATCGGTCAGCGACGTAATGACCAGCACTTCCTCGTTGTTTTCGGCCGTTGTCTGAGCGCGCACGACGATGGTGTAGTACACATCGTTGGCAGACTTCTCCACCGACGAGACCGTACCGAGCGGCAGGCCCTTGGGGAATACGCCGCCGATGCCCGAGGTCACGATGATATCGCCCACCTTCACGTCGGAGTCGACACTCACGTGCTCCAGGCGCAGGGTACCGTCGGGCTGCCCCTGCAGCATGCCCTGAGCACGCGTATCCTGCACCATGGCGGACACACCCGAGTTCTCATCACTAATCAGGCGGACGGTGGAGGTCTTGGCCGAAACCTCGATAATCTGACCGATGACACCGGCAGAACTCGTCACGGGCATGTTGATGGTAAGACCGTCGGCAGAACCTTTGTCGATGGTAACGGTCGAGGTCCAGGCATCGCCCGACGCGCCGACAATGCGAGCCGCGGTGGACTTGAGGTTGTAGGTCGACTGAAGACCGACCAGGCTCTCGAGTCGCTCGGCGGTCTTTTGAGCCTCGGAGAGCTCGGCAACCTTTGACGTCAGGACCTCGTTTTGCTTCTTAAGCTCGTCGAGGGTGTCTTGCGAAGCCGTAAGGTTTGAGAACACGTTTCCGATTGCGTTAAAGGGCGCGGCCACAGCCGAGCCCACAAAACGCACCGGCGAGGTAATCGTCGTCACGCCAGAACGCACGGCATGAATCGGTCCCGCCTCACCCTCGCGAATGTAAAACGTAAGCAGCAGCACCGAAATTACGCTGAAAACAATCAACGGGCGCATACCCGTTGATTGTCGCTTGGTATTCAGATTTGAAGAGAAACCCGAAGATCGTGCCAAATGGAATCCACCTTTTGGAAATTAAGCATTGGTCTGGACGAAGCCACCGTCAAACGCGTTGGCCTCGAGCACGCGGGCGCAGCCGTTGACGACGTTGTCGAGCGCCGTAGGGCTGACGTTGACCGAAACGCCGGTCTCGTCGCGCAGACGCACGTCGAGGCCGCGCAGCAGCGCACCGCCGCCAGTCAACAGGATGCCGTAGTACATAAGATCCGAGGCAAGATCGGGCGGCGTGGCGTCGAGGGCGTCCTTGACGGCCTTGGCCATCTCGTCGAGCGGCTTGTTGAGCGCGCGACGAATCTCCTCGCTCTCGATGCGCACGGTCTTGGGCAGGCCCGTGATCACGTCGCGGCCGTTGACCTCGACGTCGAGCTCGTCCTTGAGCGGCACGGCAGAACCGACCTTGATCTTGATGTCCTCGGCCGTGCGCTCGCCGATAGCCAGGTTATAGGCATCGCGAACGTGGGTAAGGATGGCCTGATCAAACTCGTCACCGGCAATGCGGATGGACTGCGACACGACGATACCGCCCATGGCGATAACGGCGACCTCGGTGGTACCGCCACCGATATCGATGACCATGGAGCCGGTGGGCTCCTCGACAGGCAAGTCGGCGCCGATGGCAGCAGCCATGGGCTCCTCGATCAGGTATGCCTGGCGGGCACCGGCCTGAATCGTAGCCTCAAAAACAGCGCGCTTCTCGACCGACGTGACGCCGGAGGGGACGCAGACGACGACGCGCGGACGCGGCGTCCACGGATAGCGCTTCTCGGACGCCTTGTCGATAAAATAGCGAAGCATGGCCTCGGTAACGTCGAAGTCGGCGATAACGCCGTCCTTAAGGGGACGCACAGCCACAATGTTACCGGGCGTACGGCCGAGCATGCGCTTTGCCTCGATACCGACAGCCAGGATGCGCTCATCGTTCTTGTCGATGGCGACAACGGAGGGCTCGCGAATGACGATGCCCTTGCCGCGCACGGAGACAAGCGTGTTGGCGGTGCCGAGGTCGATGGCAAGATCGCCCGCATAGCTACCGAAGAACATATCCATCAAAGAAAACAACGCAACTCCTGATGTGTTGGATGATTGCTGGAAAACTACTAGCCCATCATACTAGCGCAAGCCCGGCACTTCACTTGCGGTGAAGCACCGGGCAGCGCCAAATCTCATAAGGTCACTACTGGTTGTCAGCAGCCGAGAGATCGATGTCGAGCGAGGAGACGGCCCAACCGATATGGTTGTCGGAGCGCACGAACTTGACGGTGTACTCCTGCTCGCCGCCCTTGGACAGCGACGCCTTGACCTTGGCAGTGGTCTCGGTCATAGACTGGTCCATGCCCTCAATGGAGACGGTGGCGCCCTGCGGAATCGAGGAAATGATCATCGACTTGGCGTCCTCGGACAGGCTGGAGGCAAGACAGGACTCGGCCTTGGCGGTATCGCCGTCACCTGCGGCCTGGAACAGGTCGGTGACAACAGACTCCTGCGAGGGGAAGCCCAGGCCGCGCGTGTAGGCAAAGCCAAGACCGCCTGCGGCAATGACGATCAGCAGAAGCAGCACCAAGAAGACCTTGAGGCCCGTGTGGCGATGGCGACGACGGACCTTAGCCTCCTTGCGGTCCTGCTGAACCATCTCGGACTCAGACAGGGTGAAGAAGCCGGTGTCCGATGGGTCGGGCATAAACTGACCGGTAGCACCCGTGGGGTCGAGCGGGTCGACGGCGGGAGCATCCATCGCGGGAGCCGGCGCCGTGGCCATGGCCGTCTGGGCCGAAAGCGCAGCGAGGGAATCGTGCACGCGGGCAAGCTCGTCGGCCTGCTCGGGCGTGAGCTGGTAGATGCCATCGGCGGTGGCGGCGTTAAAGGCATCGAGCGCGTCAGAGGGGCGACCGGCGGCAGAGAGCGCCTCGCCCATACCGGCGTTAAGCGCACGCGTGTCATCGCGCGGACCGGCAAAGTCAATGGCCGTGCGGTAGGTCTCTACGGCGTCTGCCGGACGGCCGAGCTTAATGAAGCAGCGGCCAAGATCGCCAAGGGCGGCGGCGGGAGCCGGGTTGGCACCATCGATGGCGGCTTGACGGAAGGCAGTGCCGGCGTTGGCATAATCGCCCGACTGGAACAGGGCGTTGCCCAGACCCAGATAGGCCTTAAACGGCGTGGCATAGGATGCATCCTGCGTTGCGGCAGAGAACGCCTGGGCTGCAGTCACATAGTCACCCACGGCAGCAAGCGCCTTGCCGCGGTTGGTGAGCAGCGCGCCGCGCTTGCCATAGGTACCGTCGTTGAGGGCGGCGGCGTAGGCCTCGGCGGCCTCGGCATACATGCCCAGGTGCATCAAGGCGTTGCCGCGCAGATGATCGGCCTCGCCCATAATCTCGCTGGGGGTCTTTGCCGCACCGAGCATCTGGGCGGCAGCGGAATAATCACCCGCGCGATAAGCGGCGCGGCCCTGTTGGATCAGCTGGCTATTCAAGGAAGTCCCCTTTACTCGTGAACGATCTCGACGTGGACGATCTCGTCGCCGGCACGCAGCTGCGAAATCACATCGAGGCCCTCGACCGTGGTGCCAAAGACGGTGTAGCCGGAGTCGAGGTTGTGCTGGGCACCCAGGCAGAAGTAGAACTGCGAACCTGCGGAATCGGGATCCATGGAACGTGCCATGGCAAGCGCGCCGTCGACGTGGCTGTTACGCGGGTTGGTAGCGAACTCGCCCTTGATGCAGTAGCCGGGGCCACCGGTACCGGGCATGCCGTCGGGGCCCTCAAGGCCGGCGGCGACATCGGCGCCGGACATATCGCGGGTATTGGGGTCGCCGCCCTGGATCACAAAACCGGGCACATAGCGATGGAACTTAAGGCCGTCGTAAAAACCCATCGTGGAAAGCTCGCAGAAGTTCGCCACGTGGATGGGGGCGCCCTCGCCGTCAAACTTGACCTTGATGGTGCCCTTCGACGTCTCGATCACCGCGCACTCATCGCCGGCAAGCTGATACTCGGGCGTGTAGAGCTCTTTCTTAAAACCAAACATGTGGTTCCTTCCTCGTGCGTTTAAAGCATATTTGGTCAAATTGTAGCAATAAGCACGGGCTTCCATCAATTGCGCACGCAGGTTATGCCGCCGGAGGGCAACAAATTACGAACGTTGCTGCGGTCTCCAAGCGCTCACGTTGGCGTCGTACTGGTTAAGCGCGCTGTTGCCGCCTTGTGCGATGGGCGCCAGGATCTCGCTCTGACGGGCGCTCAGCGACTCGCCGTCGGGAATGGACAGCGAGATATCCCAGCTCTGGCAGATTACGTCGACACGCTCGTACATCCACTGGGCAAGCTGCTTTAGATGATCGATGTCCTCCGCATAGACGGTGTCGTCCTGAACCTTGAGGTTATTGAGCTCATCCTGGGTCTTTTTAATCTGATCGCGCAGGGCATAAGCGCTCTGCGACAGCTCCTGGCGGGTGGAGAGCGGCGTACGCAGATAGCCGTTATTAAACGAATCGATGACCTCGCCGATCTGATCATCGTCGCTGTACGACACGATGGTCTGGTACAGGCCATCGAGCCTGGCGTAGAGCTGGTCGTCGGTTAAGACGGTCTCCTCCTGAACGACCTCGGACGCATCCTCTTGCTTGGACTCTTTCTCGGTGGCCTCGCCCTTTTGGCGCGACGGGAAGGTGGTCTTGGCGGCCTGGCCAAACTGGTCGTAGAAGCCGGGCATGACGCCCATAGGATCGGCAGTCACAAACCAATACGCACCACCGCACACGGCGGCGAGCACCGCGATGACGATAAGCGGTTTGGGGATATGGCGCTTGTGCTTGTGATAGGCATCCTCGTCGGGATGGACCCTGCGCTTGGCCTTTTGCTTTTTGGGCTGGACATCATCGCGCAGGGACACCGGTGTGGGGATATCGACCTTGGGGATGCCAAAGTCCTTATCGAAGGCAGGCAGCACGCAGGTCTCGTTGGGGTCGGCGGCATCCGAGAGCACCGCGGCGGCAGAGGCCGGCGCATGGGGCACCTCGGTATCGATCTGCTCCTGCGTCAAGCGCGGAAAGCCGGCCGTGCGGCCTGCTGCCAGATCGGATGCAGCCGCGTCTTTGGAAAGGATGCCCGGGGCGGGGCGCCCGCACTTGGGACAGGTGCGATCATGCGGGGACAGGCGCGCGCCACAACCATCGCAGAATACGAACTCGGTATGTTCGGGACCGTCGCCCGGACCAACGTATGCGTTGCAATAGGGGCAGAACGAGGCGCCGTCCTCTATGGTCTTAAGGCAATGCGGGCAGATCACGGCTTCCTCTTTTCGGAGCAATTCATACAGTCGAGGTTAGAGCATAACATCGCCACGCCCCCACAGGAGCAAGGCACCAATTCAACATCGCCAGGGTAGTCTTTGTGGAGGGATGAT
>CABRZC010000021.1 GCA_902475375.1 uncultured Collinsella sp.
GGGGGGGGGGGGGGGGGGGGGGGGGGGGGGGGAAGGGGGGGGGGAAAGGTGTTGAAAAATGGGGCAGTTCCCCATATTATTAATGACGTCGACAGGCGGGGTGGTTCCCCGCGTACGTGCCATCTGAGTAACCGAGGGGAGGGCGCACATGGGAATGACTGGTGCATACGAGCGCAATCTCGATGCAAAAGGTCGTCTGTCCCTGCCTGCACCCCTTCGCGAGGAACTTGGAGAGCACGTTCGCGTGTTCAAAGCCCTGGATGTCGATGCTCTGTACGTGTTCTCTGCCGAGGCCTTCGATAAGTGGGTCGAAGGACTCTTCGCGGGTCGTGAGGGCCACGAGGGTTTTAACCCGCGTGACATCAACGACCAGAAGCTCATGAGGGCGATCAACAAGCGCACCACGTCGATGGATGTGGACAGCGCCGGTCGTATCGGTCTTTCTGAGTCTCTCCGCAAGCAGGCGAACCTTGACCGCGAGGTCACGGTTGTGGGCAACTACGACCACCTTGAGGTTTGGGACCGCGCCGCGGCCGATGAGGACGATGACGACGAGGCTCTGCTTGACCTCTTCTTCTCGTAAGGGCAAGGCACGAGTAACGGATGGAGCGTGGGATCTTGACACAAGAATATCGGCATGAACCTGTCATGCTCGGCGAAGTGCTTGAGTCGCTGCAGCTCAAGAGCGGCTCCGTTGTCTGCGATTGCACCCTTGGCGGTGCCGGTCATTCGGTAAAGATGGCCGCGCAGGTGGGGGAGACGGGCCTTTTGCTCGGCGTCGATCAGGACGACATGGCCCTCGAGGCCGCTGGCGCCCGTCTGGACCGCGAGGTTCCCGGCGTCCCGCACCAGCTGCTGAAGGGCAACTTCGGCGACTTGGACGAGCTGCTTTGCTCGGCCGAGGTGCCCGGGGTTGATGGCTTCCTGTTTGACTTGGGCGTTTCGTCACCGCAACTCGATATCCCTGGCAGGGGCTTTTCGTATAACGAAGATGCCCCATTGGACATGCGGATGGATCCGGGTAACAACACCCTAAACGCAGCTGAGGTCATCAACACCTATAACGAACACGACCTCGCCCGGATTCTACGCGTCTATGGCGAAGAGAAGTTCGCCTCGCAGATTGCGCGCGAGATCGTGCGCCGTCGCGAGCAAGAACCGATCGAAACCACCGGTCAATTTGTCGAGATCATCAAGGCTGGCATTCCGGCTGCCGCTCGTCGGCATGGTGGACACCCGGCCAAGAAGAGCTTCCAGGCCATTCGCATCGAGGTCAACCACGAGCTCGATGTGCTCGAGAGGGGGCTTGACGCCGCCACCAGGTGGCTCAACCCGGGCGGACGCATCTGCGTCATCTCGTATCACTCGCTCGAGGACCGTATCGTAAAGAACCACTTTAAGGAGATGAGCCAGGGGTGCACGTGTACGCCGGAGATTCCGGTGTGCGTGTGCGGCAACGTGCCGATACTCAAGGTCATCACCCGCAAACCCTTGGTTGCCCAACCCGATGAGGTCGCGCGCAACCCTCGGGCGAGATCAGCCAAAATCCGCGTGGCGCAGCGCCTGTAGGCGCGACCGCGCGAAATTGGACCTCCCGCTCGCACCATAAACGAAGCTTAAACACACTACCAACGTACTCGGGATGGGAGGCGGCATATCATGGGCTATAACACCTCAAACGCAGCACTCGCCTATGATATGAACGCCATGCCCGCCTACCGCGAGGCACCGCAGGCGCCCGTTGCCCCTCGTGAGCAACGCACGCCGCGTTTTGATGTCTACACGGGCGCGGGCCGTCAGGCAAACCAGGCGGTAAGCCCGGTTTTCATGAGCGTTCTTAAAACGGTTTGCATCATTGCGGCTGTCTTCATGACGATCGGTGTCGCGCGCGTGGCGCTTGCCGGTGTTACGGCCCAGGTGCTTAACGGCAACGCAGAGCTTACCAACACGCTCGAGAAGGCGACCGACGAGAGTTCTAACCTTGAGGTCATGCATTCGGTCTATGGTGCCGACACGCGTATTCGCGATCTTGCGGGCGCCTATGGCATGGTGGAGCCCAGCGAGAGCGTTACGCTTGACTTTTCGCAGGATGCAGCCGCGGGCGCTAGCTCGACTGCGGCCGCTCAGTAAATAAGACGGTAGCTGAGTATGACAAATGACTATCGCCACGGTTCCGACGGGGACCACGGGTCTGGACGTCCCTCCTCGCGGGGACGTTCTGGTTATCAAGGAACGGGTCGGCCATCTTACAACGCGGGGCCGTCCTATGGCAACGACCCTGCGTCGCGTCTTCGTGGTTCGGGCGGACCTCGGGTGCGCAATACGGGCGCGCGCAAGGGGTCGTCGTCTGAATGGGTTACGGGAACGCCGCTGCCTCGCCGCGATGTCGTTATGGGCTGTATCGGGGTTGGCCTTGCCGCGGGCGTCTTCCGTCTTGCCGAATACCAGATCGTGAATGCTGACAAGCTGCGCGAGCGCGCGGACGCGCGTCGTCTGCTTTCACAGACGCTCTATGCCAAACGTGGCACTATCTACGACCGCAACGGCAACGTGCTGACGTCGTCAGTCGAATGCCGCAATGTCGCCGTGAACCCTCAGCTTGTCGAGGACGTCGACAAGACGGTCTCGGCGCTGGTCAAGGCCACCGGTATCGATAAAAAGACCTGTCGCAAGCTGGTACTGTCTGATGGTTCCTGGGTGTATATCAAGCGCCAGGTCGACGAGGATGACGCTGCCGCCCTGGAAAAGAAGAATCTACCCGGCGTGCTCTTTGAGCAGGCGATGAAGCGGGTTTACCCGTATGGAAACCTGGCTTCTCAGGTGCTGGGCGTCGTGAACGTGGACAACGCTGGCCTGACTGGACTCGAAAAACAATACGATGAGCTTCTGACCGGAACGAATGGCTCTCTTGTGCGCGAGCGCGCAAGAGATGGCGGCTACATCGCGGGCGGTGCCTATAAAAAGGTTGCCGCGATTGATGGCGTGGATATCGTGACGACGATCGACGTCAACATTCAGCGCGCCGCGGAAGATGCCTTGGCCGAGGCGGTCGAGAAGACGAAGGCCAAAAACGGGTCGGCCCTGGTGACCGACCCGACGACTGGAGAGATCCTGGCCGCCTGCTCGTATCCGACCTACGACCAGACCAATTTGGAAAACGCCAAGACCGAGGACATGAACCTTCGTCTGGTGACGGATGCCTACGAGCCCGGCTCGGTCTTTAAGACGCTGGTTGCGGGCGCCGGATTTGATTTGGGCGTTGTGCGCCCGAGCACATCGTTTGAGGTTCCCGCGAGTATCAAGGTGGGCGACGATACCGTTACCGATGCCGACAAGCGTGACTACACCATGACAATGGACGTACGCGAGATGATGCGCCGTTCGTCCAATGTCGGTTTTGTCCTGGTGGGGCGCAAGATCGGTGCCGATGATTTTGCCACCTATGTGGACAAGTGGGGTATCGGTCATAGCTCCGGTGTCGATTTTCCGGGTGAGAGTCTGGGCATCGTCAAGGAGCGCGACCAGTACGATGGTGCCACCTTGGGTGCTATGAGCTTTGGCCAGGCGCTGTCCGTCTCGCCGATTGAGGTCGCACGTGCCGTGGGCGGCATCGCGAACGGCGGCGTGATGATGACTCCGCACTTCTATAAGTCGAGCAAGGGCGATGAAAAGGATTGGGGCGAGGGGGATCGCGCGATTTCCGAGGAGGCCGCCTCGCAGGTGACATCGTGTATGCAGACGGTCGTTGCCGAGGGAACGGGCGTTGGCGGCGCGGTGGACGGCTACGACGTGGCGGGCAAGACAGGTACGGCCGAGCGCGCCGATGAGAACGGCGGCTACCTCAAAGAGAACTACATGTCGTCTTTTATGGGGTTTGCCCCGGCGCAGTCGCCCAAGGTCCTGTGCTATATCACCCTTGACGGAACCCCGTCAGGCTCCGATGCCGCCGCAGTGCCGTTCCAGTCCATTATGGCCAGTGCGCTTGACGTGTTGGGTGTCCCGCGCACCAAGTAGGGGGTTACTATCTATGAAATGGCCAGTCGGTTAATCCGGGTTGTTCACACGCCCTGCACCACGCGTAGGCGGCGCTGGGATACAATACGCCGATAGCATTATTAGGTTTACAGGGGAGCTGCAATGATAGAGATCGCCGTCAACAATCTCGCGGCCGCAACAGGGGCCCGAACCGTGACGGGAGAAGCCGATCGGGTATGCCGCGGTTGCGTTATCGACTCGCGCCAGGTTGAGGAGGGCACGATATTCGTCGCCTTCCCGGGTGAAAAGGTCGACGGCAACGACTTTGCTTCCCGTGCCATCGAGTCGGGTGCCGGCGCCGTCGTGATGACGCGCGAGCCCGATGCCGAGCTGCTTTCGCTGGCCCATGAGAAGGGCTGCGCCATCCTGCATACCGATGACCCCGAGGAGTTTTTGCTGCGCCTGGCTCACGCTTATCGTTTGGAGCTTGGCTGCCTGGTAATTGGCATTACCGGCTCTATCGGCAAGACGACAACCAAGGACGTGCTCGCCGCGGTGCTCGCCAAGCGCTATCGCGTTTGGGCAACCAAGGGTAACTACAACAACCTGATCGGTATGCCGCTCACGGTGCTGGCGGCCCCTGCCGACACCGAGGTTCTGGTGCTCGAGATGGGCATGAACCATTTCCACGAGATTGAGTGCATGTCTCAGTCCGCCAATCCCAACCTTGCCATTGTGACCAAGATCGGCACCTCCCATATCGGTATTCTGGGCAGTCGCGAGAATATCGCTCGTGCCAAATCCGAGATTGTTGGCGGCATGTGCGCCGCCGGAGACCTTCTCCCGTTGCTGGTTTTGGGTGGTGAGGACGACTTTACCCCGTTCATCCGCGACACCTTTGCCGCCCCTGCGGGCGTCGACGTGATGCTTGCGGGCGTCTCGGACGACGATGAGGTCCGTGCGTGCGACATTCGCATTGATGACGAGGGACGCCCGGTCTTTACGCTCGATTTTGGCTTGGGCGAGACTATCGACACACTGCTTGCCATTCCCGGCGCGCAGTCCGTTCCCAATGCCGTCAAGGCCGCGGCGGTTGCCTATCGTCTTGGCGTGACGCCCGAGCAGATCGATGCCGCCTTTAGGGGTCTTACGATTACCGGGCATCGCCAGGAAATCAAGCGCGCCAAGAGCGGCGCTCGCGTCATCGACGACTCATATAACGCCAGTGCCGAATCGATGGCAGCCGGCCTCGACCTGCTGTGTTCGCTTTCGTGCACGGGTTCGCGCATGGCGGTTCTGGGCGAGATGGGCGAGATGGGCGACGAGGCTCCTCGCATGCATGAGCTGGTGGGCGCCTATGCGGCGGCCAAGAAGCTCGATATGCTCGCATGTGTCGGCGGTGAGCTTGCCCAGCGTATGGCCGAGGCCGCGCGCATGATGGGTATGGATGAGGACCGCATTCAGGTGTTCTCCGACTATCAGCAGGTGCTCGACCGTATGGGCGGCGCTCTTGAGCAGCATGATGTCGTGCTGGTCAAGGGCTCACGCTTCGTTGAGCTCGATCGCTTTGTGGAAGGTGTGTGCTAGTCCATGTTCGGCAATCCTTCGTATCCTACGTACCAGGCATTTTTGGGATTGGGCATCGCCGCCGTCATCGCGATGCTGCTTATGCCGTGGTGGATTAAGCTCCTGAAGGTCGAGGGCATCGGCCAGCAGGTTCGCGCCGATGGCCCCAAGCGTCACCTGATTAAGCAGGGCACGCCCACCATGGGTGGCGTCATCATCCTGGTTGCCGTTTCGCTGACCTGCCTTTTGATGGGAAAGCTCACCACCGAGCTCGTGCTTGTGCTGCTCGCCACGCTGGCAACCGGCGTTCTTGGCCTCATCGACGACCTGACTTCTGTCACGCACGGCCGCTCGCTCGGCCTGACGCCTCACGCCAAGATGATTGGCCTTACCCTCATCTGCGTTACCTTTACCGTGCTTGCTGTCAACTGGTGCGGCGTCGCCCCCGAGATTCGTTTCCCCGGTGGCCTGACGATCGACCTTGGTGTGCTCTCGACCACCATTTGCGGCCTCTCTTTTCCGTGGCTCTACCTTGTCTTTTGCTGGCTGATGATCGCGGGCCTTTCCAACGCCGTAAACCTCACCGACGGCTTGGACGGTCTTGCCGGCGGCACCTCCATGATCGCCATGCTGGCCATGGCCGCCATGGCGTTTTTGCACGGCGATGTGAACCTGTCCATCTTTTGCACGGCGTGCGCCGGCGCCTGCCTGGGCTTTTTGTGGTTCAACTGCTATCCGGCGAGCATCTTTATGGGCGATACCGGCTCGCTTGCCCTGGGTGCCGCTTTTGCCTGCACCTCCATCATGACCAACACCGAAGTCGTTTCCCTCATCATCGGCGGTCTGTTTATCGTCGAGACCCTGTCGGTCATGATCCAGGTTGTCTATTTCCACTTTACGCACAAGCGCGTCTTCCTTATGGCGCCCATTCATCATCACTTCGAAAAGAAGGGCTGGGCCGAGACCAAGGTCGTCATCCGTTTTTGGATTGTCGCCGCGGCCTTCGGAGCCCTGGGCCTCGCGTTGTTCTTCCAGTTGGGATAGTGGTCTTTCATGCCTCTTGCTGATGTCTTTAGCCTGCTCGTTTTGGGCCAGGGTAAGTCCGGTCTTGATGTCGCTCGCTGGGCGCTTGCACATCCCGAGCGCGTGAGTGCCGTTACCGTTTACGGTGGCGGCGCGTCCGAGCCCAACGATGCTACGCGCTCGCTCGAGGCGCACGGGGCATCGTTTGTCTACGGAACCGAGCAGGTCGAGGGCGCGTTTGATGTATGCGTGACGTGTCCGGGCATCTCGGAGTTCTCGGCATTCTTTAAGGCTGGCCGTGATCACGCTGCCCAGATTATGGGTGAGCCCGAGTTTGCCTACCGTCTGTCTCCCCAAAATTGGATTGCCATTACGGGCACCAACGGCAAGACGACAACCACGTCGCTGACCGATTACCTGCTTAAGGCGGCGGGCGAGGCGAGCGTTGCTGTCGGCAACATTGGCGAGCCTCCGGTGAACGAGATCGATGGCCGTGCGCATAACGAGTGGTTTGTGGCGGAGCTTTCGAGCTATCAGATCGCAACGACCCAGGAGCTTCACCCCCGTGTGGCGGTGCTGCTCAACATTACCCCCGATCATCTGGGCTGGCATAAGAGCCATAAGAACTATGCGCTCGCCAAGATTAAGCTCTTCGAGAATATGGTCGACGATGACCTGGTGATTGTTGATGTCGAGGATGCCGGTATCCACGAGTTCGATGAGTACATCTATGTTCCGGGCCGTCGCATCTGCAAGGTTGCTTTTGACGAGCCTGCGGGCGAGGACGCCGCATTTGTTCGCGATGGCAAGATGGTCATTCGCCTGAAGGGCGTCGAGACCCCGCTCATCGATACGTCCGAACTTAAGATTTCGGGCCATCACAATGTAATCAATGCCCTGTGTGCTGCCACGGCGGCCCTGACGGTCGGCGCCGATGTTGACGGTGTGTGTCGCGGCCTGGTCTCGTTCCAGCCGCTGGAGCACCGCGTTGAGCCCTGTGGCGAGATCGATGGCGTGCGCTATGTCAACGATTCCAAGGCAACGAACACCGATGCGGTCGAAAAGGCCCTGACGGCGTTTCCCGATGACGATGTGATCTTGCTGCTCGGCGGTCACGATAAGGGCACGCCGCTCGATTCCTTTGCCCGCGTTGTGATGGATAACGTTCGCTCGGTGGTCTGCTTTGGCGACGCGCGCGAGCGCTTTACCGCCGCTATGGACGAGGCGGATGTCGACGGTGATGTCGATATCGCCCAGGCCGACGACCTGCGCGATGCCGTGGACGTTGCCCGTTCGCTCTCGAGCCGCGGCGATGTGATCTTACTGTCGCCCGCCTGCTCTTCGTTCGATGAGTTCTCGGGCTACGAGGAGCGCGGTCGCGTGTTTAAGGACTATGTGGCCCAGCTTGCCGCTGCGTCCAATACGCAAATGGAATAGGGGTTGCCGGTGAGAGAGGAGAGCCCCCGACAGAATATGAGGAGGCCCGACTCGGACCGTGCTTCCTCGCAGCGCAGCACGCCGCGCGCCGGTCGTCGCACGCAGGGCATCGGCGAACGTTATATCGCCGGCGTCCCCGCACGTATCATGCGACCCCGCCTGGTCTTTTTGACCTGCCTGTTCTCGCTGGTCTGTTTTGGCCTGCTTATGGTGTACTCGGCATCTTCAGTCGAGGCGCTTCACGAGAACGATTCCGCGACCTACTTTTTGTTCCGGCAGTTTATGTTCACTGTCGTCGGTGTTGCTGCCCTCGAGTTCATCGCGCGCGTTGCACCCGATAGCTGGTTTGGCGAAGGGGCGCTTAAACTTGCCCTTATCGCTATGATGATCTTGCTGCTTGCGGTATTCCTCTTTGGTAGCGGCAGCCGTGGCGCTACGCGTTGGCTGAGCATTGCCGGCATTCAGTTTCAGCCATCGGAGTTTCTCAAGCCGTTTGCCATTGCCTATTCTGCCATCATGCTCGATCGCGTGTTTTCGCCCGGCGGTAACATCAATGAGTTCCTTAAGGGCATGGGCTTATATTTGGGCATATCGCTCGTCTTGATTTTTATTCAGCCCGACTTTGGCACCATCCTGATTATTCTGTTGACGATCATGTGCATGGCGCTTTTTGCCGGTCTTGACCCAAAATTCATTATCGGTGCGATTCTTGCTGGCGCCGTCATCATCGTGATCGCTCTTGTCGTCGAGCCGTACCGTATGGTGCGCATTCAGGTTCTCTTGAACCCTTGGGCAGATGAATATGGAGACGGGTATCAGGCAACGCTCGCCATTATGGCGTTTGCTTCGGGCGGACTGTTCGGCCGCGGTATCGGCAACTCAACCATGAAGTACTCGTATTTGCCCGAGGCACACAACGACTACATCCTGGCCATCATTGGCGAGGAGGTTGGCTTTTTGGGGACGCTGCTGTTTTTCTTGGTGTTTGCGATGCTGATCTACTCGGCGTTTCGAATTGCCGAGCAGGCCGCCGATCGTCGCGGGGCGCTCATGGCTTCGGGCTCTGCGGTTATCCTCGCGGTGCAGTTTTTGATCAACGCGCTGGGTATTCTCAACGTGTTTCCTATGACGGGTAAGCCGCTGCCGTTTATCAGCTATGGCGGCTCGTCGATTATCGTGTCGCTCATGCTCGCCGGGCTTATTTTACGCGTCTCGCACGAGAGCGCTCGACGCGATGAATACGATCGTCGTCGCGATAGCTTTGCCGTTATGGACGAGAGCACTGCCGGTGTTCCTCATACGCGTGGGGAGCGCTCGTCGCATGGCGGTTTTACCGTCTTGAACGGTTTTGCTTCGGAGTCGGATGCCCGTCCGCGCTCGGCGCCGCAGAGTCGCCCGCAACGACCGACGCCGCGCAATACGGGTGGCGGATATAATCGGATCGACTTGAATTCGGACCCGTCGGCGCGCTTGCGCACCGACGACCAGGGGCCGCGCGTACGAAGGGACTACCATGACCGATAAGATGACCGTTGCTATCGCAGCCGGCGGCACGGCGGGGCATATCAACCCCGCACTCGCCTTGGCCGAGGAGCTACGTGACCGTGGCCACCACGTTGTGTTTGTGGGTCAGTCGCATAAGCTCGAGGGTCGTCTGGTTCCCGAGGCAGGGTTCGATTTTGTGCCGATTACGGTTACGGGCTTCGACCGCTCTCGCCCTTGGACGGCATTGAGCTCGCTGTGGCGTGTCTATAAGGCGAAGCGCGCGCTCGGCAGCCATTTTTCTAAAGCCTGCAAGCCCGATGTCGCTATAGGTTTTGGCGCCTATGTCGAGGTCCCGCTTCTGGGCTGGTGCAAAGACGCGGGCATTCCGTATCTGCTGCATGAACAGAACTCCGTTCCGGGCCTTGCTAACAAGATGATGAGTTCGCATGCCGCCCGCGTTTGCATCTCGGTGCCGGCAGCACGTTCCGTGTTTGAGCGTGAGGGCGATCCTGACCATGTGCTCATGACCGGCAACCCCGTGCGCCGTTCTGTGATCGAGGGGGATCGGGTTCGCGGTCGCAGGGCTCTCGACGTGCCTGAGGACGCCACACTCCTGCTGGTTTTTGGCGGCTCACTTGGTGCTCAACATCTTAATGAGCGCGTGGCTTCGCTTAAAAACGAGTTGCTCTCGCGCGATAATCTCTATGTTTTGCATTCGACGGGCGCCGATGGCTTCGAGGACACCGAGCGTGCTCTTGCCCTGATGCCCGAGGAGGCGAAGCGGTACCGCGTCCAGCCCTACATCGACAATATGGGCGATATGCTGGCCGCGGCCGATTTGGTCCTCTCGCGCTCGGGCGCTTCGAGCGTTGCCGAGATCGCGGCCCTTGCCACACCTTCGGTACTGGTGCCGTATCCTCATGCGACGGCCGATCATCAGACCACCAATGCCCGCTATCTGGTCGATGCCGGTGCTGGCGTGCTCTGCGCCGATGCCGATATCGATACCCAGGCGTTTGCCGATGAGCTGCTGCATCTTATCGATGATGCGCAGGCGCGCGATGCCATGCGTCAGGCGGCTCGGGGTTTGGCCCAGGACCGCGCTGCCGTCCTTTTGGCAGACGCGGTAGAAGGATTGCGTTAGTTAGACGGGATATCGCGGGTCGCCCTCGCGCGGATGCGGTAGGTGCGGTACAGTAGACGGGTTACAGGCAGTGTTTACGCAAGGAGTACACGAGCACATGGCTGATTCCCAGACTGCAACCTCCGCGCCCGATTTCAAGAGCGCCCATTTTATCGGTATCGGTGGCGCCGGCATGAGCGGCATCGCCCTCGTCCTTCACGAACGCGGTTATGTCGTTACCGGCTCCGACCTTAAGACGTCGCGCTATATTCGCCAGCTTACCCGCGCCGGCGTGAAGGTGCATGTGGGCCATGAGGCCGCCACCATCGACGAGGTCAAGCCCGATGTCGTCGTGGTCTCTACCGCTATTCCCGAGTCCAACCCCGAGCTCGTCCGTGCGCGCGAGCTGGGTATTCCCGTGTGGCCTCGCGCCAAGATGCTCTCGGCTTTGGGTCACGGCTACACCACCGTCGCCGTCGCCGGTACTCACGGCAAGACCACGACCTCTTCGATGTGTGCCACCATGCTCGACCGCATGGGTCTGGACCCCAGCTTCCTGATCGGTGGCATTGTCGAGGGCTACGATACCAACGGCAAAAACGGCTCGGGCGACTATTTTGTCGCCGAGGCGGATGAGTCCGACAGCTCCTTCCTGTTCCTTAACCCCAATGTGGTTATCGTGACCAACGTCGAGGCCGACCATCTCGATCATTACTCGGGTATCGAGGAGATCGAGGCCACCTTCGCCAAGTTTATGAGTCTGGTGGGCGAGGACGGCACGGTCATCGTCTGTGGCGAGGACCCGCATCTGGTCGAGCTTGCCAAGTCGACGGGCCGTCATGTGCTTTCCTATGGCTTTGCCGAGACCAACGACATCGTCTGCGCGCATCCGGATGTCAAGGGCATCCAGAGCGACTTTATCGTTCGCTTTGAGGACGGCACCGAGCACGCTGTCGAGATTAAGAGCAACCCCGGTCGTCACAACATGCTCAACGCCACGGCCGTCTTGACCGTCGCCCATGTCCTAGGCCTCGATATCGACGCCGCCGCTAAGGCACTTTCGAGTTTTGAAGGCGTCCGCCGTCGCTTTACCCACGTGGGCGATATCGACGGCATCACGGTGGTTGACGATTACGGCCATCATCCCACCGAGATCAAGGCGACGCTCGCTGCTGCCTCTTCGCTGGGCTACAAACATGTCGACGTCGTGTTCCAGCCGCACCGCTATTCGCGCCTGCAGGCTCTGTGCGATGACTTTGCCGACGCATTCGCCAATGCTGACAAGCTGCTGTTGATTGACGTGTTCTCTGCCGGCGAGATGCCCATCCCGGGCGTCACGTCCAAGATGCTTGCCGATACCGTGCGCGCCAAGCATCCCGGCAAGGAGGTCGTGTACTGCTCGAGCCGTCTTGAGCTCAATGAGGAGCTCGAGAAGATGGTGGGCGAGGGCGATTTGCTGCTTACCATGGGCGCCGGCGACGTCACGACGGTCGGCCCCGAGTTCATCGAGTATCTGACTGCCAAGAAAGACGCTTAAACCCCATGGGTCTGTTTAACGCCGTCATGGCGCTTTCGGGCATGATCGATACGGACGTAATTGAGGATGAACGCCTCGCGCGCCATACGAGCTATCGTATCGGCGGCAAGGCGGACCTCTTTGTGACGTGTCACAGCTATCATGCCTTGCGTCGCGCCGTGGCGGTGCTCGATCGTGAGCAGGTGCCGTGGGTCATTATCGGCAAGGGATCTAATCTGCTTGTTGCCGATGCAGGCTATCGCGGCGCCGTCATTTCGTTGGGGCGTGAGTTCCAGCGTACGGTTGTCGCCGAAGACGGTTGTACGCTGACGGTCGGTGCGGGCGTGATATTCGCTCGCCTAGTCAACGACGCGCTGTCGCGCAGCCTTTCGGGCCTTGAGTTTGCGGTCGGTATTCCCGGCTCCGTTGGCGGCGCCGTGTCCATGAATGCCGGCACGCGAACCGAGTGGATTGGCTCGCTGGTCGAAGATGTCGTTACGTTTGACCCGAGCTCCGGCATCAAGCATTACGCGGGCTCGGAGATCGCTTGGGGCTACCGTGAATGCAGCCTGCCGCGTAACGAGATCATTCTGGAGTGCGTGCTCAAGCTCAAACCTGCGCCCAAGGCCGATATCCGTGAGCGTATGGAGCGGTACCTGACGCGGCGTAAGCGCACACAGCCCATGGGCTGTGCATCCTGCGGGTCGGTATTTCGCAACCCGCCCGATGCGAGCGTGGGCAAGCTTATCGAGGATTGTGGATTAAAGGGTTTTTCGGTTGGCGGCGCGGAAGTTTCGCCCGTACACGCTAATTTTATCGTTAATAACGGAACCGCCTCGGCCGATGACGTGGCCGCGGTTATCAGACATGTGCACGGAAAGGTGAGGGAGGCGTATGGCATCGAGCTCAGACCGGAAGTTAAATTCCTCGGTTTCTAGAGCATCGAAACCAACCTTCCGCCGCGCCGGAGGGCGTTCCGGCGCACCGTCTCAGCCTCAACGTAAGTCCGTTATGCCTTCTAAGCCTGCTGGGTCCGTGCGGCCTGCCAAGCGTTCGACTGCCGGTTCGCAGCTTGGCGGACGCCCCGCGGCCAAAAATGTTGCTCGTCCGGTGGCACGTCCCTCGGTGACGCCCAAACCGGCGATGGGCGCCATACCTTCTCGCCCCATAGCGTCGCCCAAGCCCTCGTTGGGGGCAAAGGTGACGCGTCCCGGTCGCGCGCTGGGTGCATCTAAGCCACATATGCTGACGTCGGTGTCGGCCTCCGCAAAACCGCAATCGGGCAAAAAGGGCTCTAATCCGTTGTCATCGATCGGCGCCCTGGCAAATCATGCGGCGGGTGCCGCTTCTGCCGTTAAGGGCAAGGGCAAAATCGCGGGCGGCATCCTTGCCGCTCTGGCAGTGCTTGCAGTCGTTGCCGTCGTCGTCATTAACTCTGGCCTGTTCGCCGCTACCGATATTCAGATCCAGGGCAGCGAGCATGTGACCAAGCACGATGCCATCCAGCTGATCGATCTGCCCGAGGACACGTCGCTGTTCAATGTGAATCCCGACCAGATCACCGAGGGCCTCAAGCAAAATCCGTGGGTTTCGGGCGTGGATGTCCAGCGTCAATTTCCCCATACGCTCATCATCACGCCGACGGAACGCAAGGTTATCGCAATTGCCTACATTAGCTCCGACGATCTTGCATGGGCGATCGGGGACGATGACACATGGATTGCACCGCTGTCTACCTCGGTCGATGTTGACGACCAGGGCAATGTCATCACAACGGGGGAGGGTGCCAACACCCTAAACGGCATCGATGCCGCCCTGGCGCTCGCCAAACATTACGGAGCCGTGCTGCTGACCGATGTCTCGGCCGATGTCGCGCCGGTTTCGGGGCAAGCGGTAAATTCCAAGGCGGTCAAGGCCGGCCTGGATTACGTCCGCGGATTCTCGAGCGAGTTCCTGGGCCAGGTCAAGGATATTTCCACGCCCTCGGTCGAGGCCATCTCGGCGAATCTCGATAACGGTATCGAGGTGTCGCTCGGAGATTCGGATGACATTGCCAAAAAGGAGCGTATCGTTACCAAGCTGCTTTCGCAGGTGGAGGGCGTGACGTATATCAACGTTCGATCTCCTGGCAACTATACGTTTAGGAACGCACCGACCTCGTAGCGTCTTCTGGCCTTTGTTGACGGGGCATACCGCGCCGTTTATCTGGTTTGTTTGGTTTTCACCGTCAATTATTTGACTGATACGTTCATAATGTGCAAACATAATACGGTTTACCTTTGCATTTACTTTCAACTTGAAGGTTAATGTGCGCAGGGGTCAACCCATGCTATGGCAATAACCTTTGTTCGGAGGACCGACATGCACGAGACAGAGATCAACAACTACCTTGCCGTCATTAAGGTGGTCGGCGTCGGCGGCGGCGGTACCAACGCGGTCAATCGAATGATCGAAGAGGGTATCCGCGGCGTCGAGTTTGTTGCCATCAACACCGATGCTCAGGCACTCGCGATCTCTGATGCCGATATCAAGGTGCACATCGGCACCGACCTGACCCGCGGCCTGGGCGCTGGCGCCAACCCCGAGGTCGGCCGTAAGGCCGCCGATGAGTCCCGCGACGACATCGCCGAGGCGCTCGCTGGCGCCGATATGGTGTTCATCACCTGCGGCGAGGGCGGCGGCACCGGTACCGGCGCTGCCCCCATCGTTGCCGATATCGCGATGAACGAGGTCGGCGCGCTGACCGTCGCCGTCGTGACCAAGCCCTTTACGTTTGAGGGCCGCAAGCGCAAGAAGAGCGCCGAAGAAGGCATTAAGACGCTTTCCGACTGCGTCGACACCATGATCGTTATCCCTAACGACAAGCTGCTCGACATCGCCGAGAAGAAGACCACCATGCTTGAGGCCTTCGCAATCGCCGATGGCGTCCTTTCCCAGGGCACCCAGGGCATCACCGACCTCATCACCGTCCCCGGTATCATCAACCTGGACTTCGCCGATGTTAAGACCATCATGAAGCAGGCCGGTACCGCCATGATGGGTATCGGTACCGCTTCTGGGGACACCCGTGCCGTCGACGCTGCCCAGCAGGCTATTTCCAGCCCGCTGCTCGAGAGCTCCATCGATGGCGCTACGCGCGTCCTGCTTTCCATTGCCGGTTCCAAGGACCTGGGCATCCAGGAGATCAGCGACGCCGCCGACGTTGTCGCCAATGCCGTCGACCCCGAGGCCAACATCATCTTCGGTACCGTTGTCGACGAGTCCCTGGGCGATCAGGTGCGTATTACCGTCATCGCTACGGGCTTCTCCGACTCCAACGTCAACCGTCAGGACGAGCTCTTCGCTGCACAGCAGTCCCAGAGCAAGGCCGCTGCTTCTACCGAGCCGCAGCGCACCGCTCCTGCCACGAGCCCGGCTCAGGCTGCCCCGACTCGCAACGTCGGTGGTACCGAGCTCCCCAACTTTGGCAACGACCAGTTTGAGCTTCCTGACTTCCTCAAGCGCGGCAGCTTCTAGTTCGTTTTTCTCAGCGACCTGTATGGGGTGCGTCCGATTGGGCGCACCCTTTTGTTGTGTTTTGCCTTTGTAAACGAAAGCCTCCAATCTCCTTACGTTCCCCTTACGTTTAGCCCCTACCGCTGCGGGTATCCTTTTGATGAAGTATGGCAGCCGTGTGGCACGGACTGCTGCGGCGTCGCCGCGATACTTGTGTTATTAGGAGGCTTTAGTATGGCAGCACGTGCGGACAGCGTTTCGCGTGTCGACCATGATGGAGTTACGTTGGTAGAGGGCGCGACGCACGATGTTCGCTTTGCTTTTACCGAACGCGCCGGCGGTGTTTCCGAAGATGCGTACTCCTCACTCAATCTGGGCTCGCATGTTGGCGATGACCCCTTTGCCGTTCAAGAAAATCGTCGCCGCGCACTCGAGGCCTTGGGTGCCGCCGAGTGCGAGCACAACCTGCTTGTTCCCAATCAAGTACACGGTGACCATGTCGTGACGGTGACCTCGAACGGTGCTGATGATCTCGAGAACATTCGCGAGCAGATTGCCGAGGGCTGCGATGCCATCGTCTGCATGGCCCGTGAGGTGCCCGTGATGCTCTGCTTTGCCGATTGCGTTCCCGTGGTGCTGGTGGCTCCCGGCGGCTTTGCCGTGGTGCACTCTGGCTGGAAGGGCACGATTGCGCGCATTTCCGCCAAGGCGTGTCAAGCGCTCTGCGAGGCGGCTGGCTGCAAGCCGGATGACATCTCTGCCTATATTGGGCCCCATATCCTGGGAGACGAGTACGAGGTGTCCCAAGAACTTGTGGACCGCTTTGCCTCCGAGTTCGCGTGCATCGATGCCGCCGCTTCTCGTATGCTCGATCTTTCTGCCGCCATTCGCGAGGCACTGATGGACGCCGGCGTCGAAGCGAGCAGCATTGTGGACACCAAGCTTTCCACCGTTCGCCAGAATGACCGCTTTTATTCCTACCGCAACGAGGGCGGCACCTGTGGGCGCCATGCTGCGATCGGCGTGATGCTATGAGAAAGATCGCATCGGTCCTGAGTGCAGCAGTGCTCACGCTCACGCTGTGCGCCTGTTCCTCGGGATCTTCTGCCTCTTCCATTACCGTTGCCGGCTCTACGACGTGCCTTCCCATTGCCGAGATTGCCGCCGAGGGCTTTAAGGAAGAGGCCGGCACCGATGTGCTCGTCTCCGGCCTTGGCTCCTCTGCGGGTATCGAGGCCGTCAGCAACGGCACGGCCGACATCGCCAGCTCGTCTCGTGGCCTCAATGCCGACGAACAAGACCTTGGCCTGACCCCGATCGTAATCGCGCACGACGGCATCGCAGTCATCGTGAACGACGACAACCCGGTCGACAATCTCTCGACCGAGCAGCTCCGCGATATTTACGCCGGCAAGATCACCAACTGGAAGGAAGTCGGCGGAGAGGACCTGAAGATTCAGGTTATCAACCGCGACGAGGCGTCCGGTACGCGCGAGGCCTTCCGTACCATCGTGATGGACGGCATGCCGTTCGATCGCCGCTCGGCCGTTCTTTCGGGTACGGGCCAAGTGCGCGACGTCGTGTCCCGCTCGCATGGCGCCATTGGCTACATCTCGCTGGGTTTTGTCGAGAGCCTCAACGCCACGACCTCGGTTAAGGCCGTTTCGGTCAACCATGTCGAGGCATCCGAGAAGACGGTCGCAAGTGGCGGCTATCCCATCTCGCGCGACCTTTACTTCTTTGTGAAGGGTACGCCTTCGCATCAGGCGCAGGACTACATTGACTATGTGACGTCCGAGAAGATGGACAAGCAGATTCGCGAGGCGGGCTTTATTCCCGTCACCAACGACGGAAAGGGGAGTGAGTAGCGTGGAAGCACAGGAAACCCCCCAGATTGAGCAGGAGGCTCAGACGCCCAAAAAGCGTGAGTTGGCGTTGGTGTCGCGTAGCACCTATCTCAAGGAGAAGGCGCTGCAGTGGATCTTCTTTGCCTGCGCGTTCTTGGCGGTCGTCACCGTTATCCTGATCTTTGTCTTTACCACGTACTCGGCGCTGCCCGTCTTTACCGACATCGGCCTGGCGGACTTCTTTAGCTTTACGTGGGCGCCATCCGAGGGCCACTACGGCATCATGTCGCTGCTGGCGGGCTCTGGTCTGGTGACGGTCGGTGCGCTCGCCATGGGCGTGCCCCTGGGTGTGGGCACGGCTGTATATCTGGTCGAGATCGCCAGCAAGCGCGTGCGCAGGCTCATCAGCCCCGCCGTCGACCTGTTGGCGGGCATCCCCTCCATCATCTACGGCTTCTTTGGCATGGTCATCATCCGCCCGTTTATCGCGCAGCTGACCGGCGGTCTTGGCTTTGGCGCGCTGACGGCGTGGTTTGTGCTTGCCATCATGATCGTTCCCACCATTACCACGCTCACGATCGATGCCCTCAATTCCATCCCCATGGGCATTCGCGAGGCGTCCTATGCCATGGGTGCCACCAAGTGGCAGACCATCTACAAGGTCGTGCTGCCTGCAGCCAAGCTGGGCATTGTCGATGCAATTGTCTTGGGTATGGGGCGTGCCATCGGTGAGACCATGGCCGTGCTGATGGTCGTGGGCAACGCCCCGGTCATTCCAGATAGCATCTCGAGCCCCATCTCGACGCTCACGAGCCAGATCGCACTCGACATGAGCTATTCCTCGGGCCTGCATCGCTCGGCTCTGTTTGGCATGGGCGTGGTCCTGTTTATCATCTCAGCTGCACTGGTGGGTATCGTTCGCCTGATTTCAAAGAAGAGGGGGTAGGCTATGTCCGATTCCGTTGACACGACGGTCGATGCGACCTCGTCGCGCGAGCTCATCAAGCGTGCCCTTTCCCATGGCAAGAAGGGCCGCATCAACAAGGACCTGTCCAACAAGATTATGCTCGGCGTGTTTCGCGCCGCGGCCTATATCACCACCCTGGTGTTGCTCGCCATCATCGCCTACGTGGTCATTAACGGTCTTCCGCATATCTCGCTCGACTTTATCTTCGGCTGGCCGCAGGGCGTAAACGCCGAGGGCGGCATTTGGCCCACGATCGTCTCGACTATCTACGTGACGGCACTCGCCATGCTCATCTGCACGCCGGTTGCCGTCTTGGCTGCGGTCTATCTGGCTGAATACGCCAAGCAGGGCAAGATTGTCGACATCATCCGCTATGCTGCCGATGCTCTGGCCTCGGTGCCTTCCATCGTTATGGGCCTCTTTGGTTACGCCTTGTTTGTTGAGGCCATGGGCCTGGGTCTTTCGATGGTTTCGGCCGCCCTGGCACTGGCACTTCTGATGCTGCCTATCGTCATGCGCACCACCGAGGAGGCAATCCGCGCCGTTCCGCGCTATATCCGTTGGGGCGCATATGGCCTGGGCGCCACCAAGTGGCAGGTCGTCTCCAAGATCGTGCTTCCTTCGGCCTTTGGCCGCATTGCCACCGGCATCGTCCTTGCCATCGGCCGCGCCATCGGCGAGACTGCGGTGGTGCTCTACACCATGGGTCAGGCCATCAACCTGCCCATATCGCCGCTCGATTCCGGTCGCCCCATGACCGTTCACCTCTATTTGCTTGCCAATGACGGCATCAACATGAACGCAGCCTACGGCACCGCGCTATTGCTGATGGCGATTATTCTGGCCTTCAACCTGTTTGCGCGTTATCTGTCGCGCAAGCGCCGCTAGTTAAGGAGTCCCATGTCCGTCTATCAGTCCGCTCCCACGCCGGAGCAAGCGGCCATCACGGCCAAGGATTTCAACTTTTGGTACGGTGACTTTCATGCGCTGACGGGGCTCGACCTCAACATCGCCAAAAACGCCATCACCTCGTTTATCGGTCCTTCGGGCTGCGGCAAATCGACGTTTTTACGCTGCATCAACCGTATGAACGACCTTATCGAGGGTACTCGCGTCGAGGGCACCATGACGCTCGACGGCAACGATATCTATGCCGAGGGCGTCGACCCGGTCGATCTTCGTCGCCGTGTGGGCATGATTTTTCAGCAGCCCAACCCGTTTCCCAAATCCATCTACGAGAATGTCGCTTTTGGCCCTCGTCTGCAGGGCGTGACTAGCAAAAGCGACCTCGACGACATCGTGGAAGAATCGCTCAAGCGCGCCAACCTCTGGAAAGAGGTATCCAATCAGCTCAACAAGGATGGTTTGGCGCTCTCGGGCGGTCAACAGCAGCGTCTGTGCATCGCGCGTGTGCTTGCGGTGCAGCCCGATGTCCTTCTGATGGACGAGCCCTGCTCCGCCATCGACCCCACGTCCGTATCTAAGGTCGAGGATCTGATGGCCGAGCTGGCGCCCGAGATGACGATCATCATCGTCACGCACTCTATGCAGCAGGCCGCTCGCATTAGCGACTACACCGCATTTTTCTTGCAGGAAGTTGCCGGTGAGCCCGCCACGCTCATCGAGTATGGTCAAACCGACGCGATCTTCACCAGCCCGGTGGATTCGCGGACGGAAGACTATATCACCGGCCGCTTTGGCTGATCGGTGCGACTAGTCCCAAGCCGATCGGACCTGGTCCGGTGCGTATTCACTGTGCGGGCGGCATGACCGCACCCAACTGATTGGAGTGAACCATGCGCAAACTGTTTTCCCGTCAGCTCATCGAGGCCCGTCACGAGATGTTGAGCATCTACGAGGCCGTCGATCTTGCCCTTCACGACGCCGTGAAGGCCTATGTGACCGACGACCGCAAGCTCGCCACTAAGACCAAGAAGCGCACGCTTTCGATTGATGCTCGCTGCGCCAACTTGGAGGCCGTGTGCTACAACCTGATCGCTACGCAGTCGCCGGTCGCCTCCGACTTCCGTTTGCTGCAGACGATTATCTACGTCGACTTTAACCTGCAGCGCATGACCGATAAGGTTCGCCAGATCTGCCGCGCCACGCGTCACATGGTCAAGGCCGACATCTCGCTGCCTCAGGAGCTCGTCGGCACGGTTGAGGCCGAGGCCGAGGCCGTGTACCAGGTGCTGGGCTCGTCGCTGTCCGCGCTCGTCACCAACGACATGTCCATCATCTGCAACCTGGCCGTCGAGGACGAGCCGGTACATGCGGCGTACGAGAAGTTCTTCCGTACCTTTAACCGCATGGACACCGGCGATTTTATGGACGACGACAGCAACTATGACGACCTGCGCCGTGCCATCATGGTTTCGCGCTACCTCGATCGCATTGCCTCGATTTCCATCGATGCCGCCTGCCGTCTGACCTTCCTATTGACCGGACAGCGTATGACTGCCGGCGATATCGCCCGTACGGATGAGGACGAGCTCGAGAGCATGCGCGTGCCTTCGGGCGAGGGCGTCATTATGAGGCCCGCCGTGGATGCACGCTTTGTTGCCAAGGTGCCCGCTAACGAGGTGAGCGAGGGTCTTCGCTACCTGTTGGATCATCTTGAGGACGAGGATGATGGCGAGGACGACGAGGAGTAGGGCAGCTTCGTTCGTCGAAAGATTGTAAATACCTAAGTGAGCGCGGCCTTGCACATGCAGGGCCGCGCTCTTGCGTTAGCATGGGACTACTTGTATGGCTGTTAGCGGAGGCGATTGGCAATGGATAATTATTTGGACTTGATGCGCGCTCGCCGCGAGCAGATTCTCGAACGCTTTTATGCCGCACTCGATCGCGCGGGTCGTTCTCACGATGCCGCACGTCTGATTGCCGTCTCCAAGACCGTTGGCGTCGATGAGACCGTTGCCGCCATCCAGGCAGGGTATCGTCATTTTGCCGAGAACCGTCCGCAGGAGCTTGTTCGCAAGCTTGCGGGCTTGGCTGAACATCCAGAGCTGCCTGCGGTGCGTTTTGACATGATTGGCAACCTTCAGACTAACAAGATCAATGCGGTGTTGGGTTCGGCCGAGCTGATTCATTCGGTGGGATCGCTGCATTTGGCGCAGGCCGTTTCGAGTCGCGCGGTCCGCAAGATTGAGGCGGGCGAGCTTGTCGGCCCTCAGCATGTGCTGATCGAGGTCAATGTGAGTGGCGAAGAGTCAAAGGGCGGCTTTTCGCCCGACGAGATTCGCGCCTCCGCCGGCGAGCTTGCGGAGCTTGAGGGAATTTGTGTGCAGGGGCTTATGACCATGGCACCCCGGGGGAATAAGGATGTGGCGCGCCGCACCTTTGCCGGGCTGCGCGAGCTGAGGGATGAGCTTGAGGCGGCATATCCCGATCTTGAACTGCCCGAGCTTTCCTGCGGCATGAGCGAGGACTTTGAGCCTGCCCTTGAGGAGGGCTCAACGCTTGTTCGCCTAGGCAGGGTGGTATTTAGCCCGGAGTTTGAAGTAAAATAATGCTTTGAAGTGCGCAATGATTATCGGAGCGCCTGCACTAAACCGCGAGAGGACACAACCATGGGCTTCCTTGACGAGATTAAAAATAAAATGCACCTGGGCCAGCAGGGTTACGACCAGGGTTATGGCCAAGATGACGACTACGGTTACGATGACGGCTACGACGATGGCTACCAGAACAACGGCTACAGCGGTGCCTCGGGCGAGGGCTTCTACACCCAGGATGAGCCGAGCAACGGTCTTCTGGGTCAGACGCGCCGCGGCGAGGCCGAGTCGGTTGCCGTGTACACGCGTTCCGGTCAGCTGGTGGGCGATGATTCCCGTCACGCTACGACCTACAACCCGCCTTCTCGTTCGCAGGAGACGGCCGCTGGCGGTTATCGCCCCGGTGCCTACGACACGCCGTCGAGCTACGCCGAGAACACCCGCGTTCGCGCTGCCGCTCCCGCGCCTGCTCCCTCACCGAGCGATGCTTCGACCTATGCGAACAACATCATCAACGCCACGCCTCAGCTGCCGGCATACGTTCTTCGCCCCGAGAGCTACGACGACGTTGAGACCGTGGTGCGTCGCGTACGCACTAAGCAGCCCGTGGCGCTGATCTTTGTGGGCGTGCGTACCGAGGTCGCCAAGCGCGTCCTGGACTTCTCTTATGGCTTTGCCTGCGGCCTGGGCGCCACGGTCAAAGAGGTGGGCGACCGCGTGTTTATGGTGCTGCCCGCCGGCTGCGAGGTCAAGGATTCCGACCTCAAGAAGCTCCGTGCCGACGGCTACCTTAAGTAAAGACAAGACGAGGAGATTCTCATCAACATCTACACCATTGTCCAGCTGGTCAATACGCTGTTCAACTTTTACTCCACACTCATCGTGGTCTACTGCCTTATGACGTGGATTCCCATGAAGCAGGGCGGATTGCTGCAGGATATCGCCGCAGTCCTCGATAGCGTGTGTGGCCCGTGGCTCAATCTGTTCCGTCGGTTTATCCCGCCGATGGGCGGCGTCGATTTTTCGCCGGTCGTTGCGATTATTGCGTTGCAGTTGGTGCAGAAGCTGGTTCTGCAACTTCTTATAGGTATACTCATATAAGACTGGCTTAGTAACTCACGTCGGGCGCACGGCGCCAAGGCGAAGATAAAGGAGAACTTGTTATGGCTATTACCCCTGCTGACATTCAGGCTCAGACCTTCTCTGAGGCCAAGCGCGGCTACGATCCCGCCGAGGTCGACGTCTTCCTGGAGACCCTGTCCTCTGAGGTCGACGCCATGCTCGCCAAGATTGTCGATCTTAAGGGTCGCCTGACCGCCACCGAGCAGCAGCTCGCCGACACGCAGGCCCAGCTCGCTCAGGCTCAGGATGCTGCCGCTCAGGCCGTCCCTGCTGCCCCGGTCGCTGCTCCCGCCCCCGACTTCTCTGCTCAGGAGCGTCAGATCTCCGCTGCTCTCATCGCTGCCCAGCAGACCGCCGAGAGCATCGTCAGCGATGCCAATGAGAACGCTGACCGCATCCGCAACGAGGCCGACGCTAAGGCCCGCGAGGTCATCCGCCAGGCTCTGACCGAGAAGCAGGCCGAGCTCGAGGAGATCGACCGTCTGAAGGCTTCCCGTGAGGAGTTCAAAGCCGAGTACCTCAAGCTCATCCAGCACTTCATGGACGATGCGCAGAATTCCTTCCCGTCCGACCTTATGGCCTCCACGCCGGTCGGTTCTGCGGCTTCTCCTGCAGTGACCGTTCCCGCCGCCGAGCCGCTGCCTGTCGCTGATCCGGTTGTTCCCGTGGCTGACCCCTTCGCCCCGATCGACAACTTTGCCGCCGACGACCTGGACTAGCGCCAGAGCTACAATCTCGTGTCCTTAAGAGGAGCTCGCACCTGCGGGCTCCTCTTTTAGTAGATTTTGGGACATGCCTTAATTTCTACCTTTTATCAATTTTATATACGGTGCTCCGCAGAGAGCCTGTCACAAGCTCGATATGCTTGAGAGACAATCCGATGCGTCATTTCACATTGTGGGTGAAAGTCCCCGCAATCATTGACTAAGTTCGATATGTTCGAAATCCATATCACGTACATGGGTAATAACGGTATATGGAGGCTCGCAAGTAGTCAAAGTAACCGAACCGGGGCAGAAAGGT
>CABRZC010000022.1 GCA_902475375.1 uncultured Collinsella sp.
TCATTTATTTGCGAAGAACATCGGCTAGCCGCAGGATTGAAATCATCGACCGATAAGTGAGTTCCACTTTTTCGCCCGCAAGCAGCCGTTTCGAGCCAATCTCATCTAGCCCCACAAGCTGAGAAAACAGCGGGCTGCTCATCGTGCCCTCGTCAATTGATTCCCTTATGGTCTTCAAAACGTCCGTATCATGAAGCGACGCCGAGCTGTAGGGGGCAACACGAGCGGAACTCTCAATTAACGACGAAACAAAAGGATGGAGATGCTTTGGACATAGTCCATCAAACACCACATCCCCATTGTCATCCGAGCCGACTAGTCGCCAACTATAATGATCGACCCAGTCGTCTCCGTCATATATGGTGTCCATGAGCAACTTCCCGTCTAGAGAGACCTATTTGGACATCGGGGCGCAAGACCGCAATCCATATAGGACCCGCAGCAGCTCCAACCCAACGCACCACACGACAATTGTATATTGCGACTATTTTAGATCTACATGATCAGTTCGAGTTCGCAACAAGGCGATTATTGCAGCTAGGTTATATTTCATTTTCCACTTTGATGAGCCGTCGGCTCCAAATTCCAAAACCGAAGTCCACGGAGTCGATAATTTTATTTAAAAAGAAGGCCCCGAAAGGGGCCTTCGCCATCTTTATATCAGACAACCAGTCCGGTGTGTCGCGCTTTGAACCCGGAAGGTCCGGGACTGCGGGCGAGGCATAAGGTTGGTCGCGAGTTCCGCACGCAAAGAAGGCCACTTAATGTGGCCTTCGTCTTGCGCAGGACTGTAGAGCAGGCAACCTTATGCCTCGCCCGCAGTCCCGGACCAACCAGCTTCAAGCCGCAGTTACGACAGCGCAATACCGCCGAGCCAGCCCCAGCGCACGCCAGAGCCAGTGCCGTAGAACCCAATGAACGAGTCAAGCGACCTCGACGTGATGGCGCCCTCGTTACTCATAACGATGCCGCCACCAACATAGATGCCCACGTGGCCATAGATCAGGCCCGGTATGCCGGTACCGCTATGCGATGAGTCGGCAACAATCATGCCCACCTGCAGCGCCGAGCGGTCGGAGCTATAGCACCAGGCGTTAAACATGTCGCACGCGTTGCCGCCAAAGTAGCCAACGCCGGCGTTGCGGAAGACATTGGTGACCCACGCTGCGCACCAGTTCTGACCCGGCGAAGGCGTGGAGTAGCACGCGTTGACGACGGCCTGCTGCTTGCCCGAGCCGGCATTCTGTTGCGGGGTTCCGGGCGCATACGATCCGCCACCCGAGCTTGAACCACCCGAGTAGGAATTGTTCTTGTTCGCGGCGGCCGCGGCAGCGGCGGCGGCCTTCTTGGCAGCCTCCTCGGCCTGGGCGGCAGCGAGAATCTCGGAATCGCGCTGAGCCATGAGCTCCTTGACGTCGTCGGAAAGACCGCTCAGCACGGTCTGGACCTCTTGCTGCTTGGCCTGCATGTCCTGCATCTGGGCAGTCTGCTGGTCCTTGAGCTTCTCTAAGTCGGCTTTTTGCGACTCGAGCTCAGACTTCTGCGTATCGAGCTCTTTCTGTATGGTCTGGATATCCTCGATGGCGTCGCGGTCGCTCTTGTTGATCTTCTCAACATAGTGCGCATTGGCGACGAGCTCCTCAAACGAGCCCGAGGCGAGCAGCAGCGACAGGATGTTGGTGCCGCCCGACTTATAGCTGGCGGAAACGCGATCGGAAAGATCGCCGCGCTTCTTTTTGAGCTCGGCCTTCTTTTCGTCAATCTGCGCCTGCGTGCTGTCAATCTGGCCCTGTACGCCCTCGATATCGTTGAGGGTCTGGGCGTTCTTGTTGGCCAGCGCCGCGTATTCATTTGCGATGCTGTCGAGCTGGGCCTGGACCTCGTCAAGCTGAGCCTGGGCCGCATTGAGCTTGTCGGTGGTTTCCTTGGTGGCCTCCGCAGCATGGGCGCGAGTGGGCAGACCAAAAAGAACGGCTGCAGAAGCTGCGCCGAACAGGGCCTTGAGGGCAGCGCGACGCGAAAGCTCCTGGGAAAGGATGGAATCGCTGTTTGGTGACATATCTACTCCGTTACATGTTTATTTATATGTCGCTCAACTCATACATATTAGCGTACATCCGACGCATCCCAACGATTTCCACGAACGGCAGCAAACCGCATGGTCGGCGGCTCGTATGCAAACGCCAAAGTCAAGGTTATGCCCACGCAGCATTTCTATGAGTACGTTAGCATGTTCATCTGCTTTTCCCGCCGCGCACGTTCTTGGCACCCCTGCCTGCGCTATACTCCCCTCAAGAAGTGTTCCTGATTCGATAGGAGACTACATGTCCAAAGCACTCGACCCCAAAGACACCTGCGTCCTCGTTACCGGTGGCGCCGGCTTTATCGGCTCGCACACCGTCGTTCAGCTGCTCGAGGGTGGCTACCAGGTCGTCATCGTCGATGATCTCTCCAACTCCAGCGCCGTCGCCGTCGACCGCGTCAAGACCATCGTGGGCGACGAGGCCGCCAAGAACCTCACCTTCTACGAGGCCAACGTGCTCGACCGCGATGCGATGAACAAGATCTTCGATACCCATCAGATCGACCGTGTCATCCACTTTGCCGGCTTTAAGGCCGTCGGCGAGTCGGTGAGCAAGCCCGTCGAGTACTACCACAACAACATCGAGAACACCCTGGTGCTCATCGACGTCATGCGCAACCATGGCTGCAAGTCCATCATCTTCTCGAGCTCCTCGACCGTCTACGGCGACCCGGATAACCCGCCCGTCACCGAGGAAGACCCCAAGAAGCCCGCAACCAACCCCTATGGCTGGACCAAGTGGATGATCGAGCAGATCCTTATGGACGTCCACACCGCCGACCCCGAGTGGGACGTCGTGCTGCTCCGTTACTTCAACCCCATCGGCGCTCATCCGTCGGGCCTGATCGGCGAGGACCCCAAGGGCATCCCCAACAACCTGGTGCCCTATGTCGCCCAGGTCGCCGTGGGCAAGCTCGAGGCCGTTCAGGTCTTTGGCAACGACTACCCCACCCCCGACGGCACCGGCGTGCGCGACTACATCCACGTGTGCGATCTGGCCTCTGGTCACGTTGCCGCCCTTAACTGGATGAACGGCAAGACCGGCGTCGAGATCTTTAACCTGGGCACCGGCACCGGCACCTCGGTACTCGAGGTCGTCGCCGCCTTCTCCAAGGCTTGTGGCAAGGAGCTGCCCTACGTGATCCGCGAGCGCCGCGCCGGCGACATCGCTGCCAACTGGTGCGATGCCTCCAAGGCCGAGCGCATGATGGGCTGGAAGGCCCAGTACGACATCGCGGACATGTGCCGCGATAGCTGGAACTGGCAGAGCCACAACCCCAACGGCTTCGCCGACGCCGAGTAGCAAAAACCTACATACCGTTCTTGCCCCGATCTCACGTTGTGAGGTCGGGGCTTTTTCATGGCATGTAGCCATTCGCCGAAAATCGACCAACTTTTTTATCTTGCCTGTACATGTTTAAACAACATGTTTTACAATAGGCGTATCGAATCAGAACATCGGAGGCGGACTGCACACCCATCGGCAGGCCGACCCCACAACAAGAAGGTTGGTGAGCGCATTCATGGAGCGTGCAAGCGGCGTCCTCATGCCCGTCTCATCTCTGCCCGGTCCATACGGAATCGGCGGCTTTGGCTGGAATGCCTACGACTTCGTCGATTTTCTCGCCTCGTGCAAACAACATTACTGGCAGATTCTGCCCCTTACGACGACCAGCTATGGCGATTCGCCTTATCAGTCGTTCTCGGCCCGCGCAGGCAACCCCAACTTTATCGACTTTGCCGAGCTTATCGAGGCAGGGTATCTGGAGCAGCGCGATATCGATGGCGTGTATCTGGGATCCGACCCCAGCAATGTCGACTACGGTGCTATCTTTGGCGGCCGCCGTCAGATTCTCGACCGCGCCGCCGAGCGCTTTGCTGCCGACAAGCCGGCCGATTTCGATGACTTTATCCAGGCCAACGAGGACTGGCTCATCCCCTACTGTGAGTTCATGACCGTCAAAGAGGAGTGCGGTCTCAAGGCGTTTTGGGAGTGGCCCGCGGAGCTCCGCACCCGCGGCGAGGCTTCCGCCAAGGTCTGCGCCGACCATCCGGCGCGTATGCTCTACCACCAGATGACGCAGTACTTCTTCGATCGCCAGTGGAGCCGCCTCAAGGCCTATGCCAACGAGCGCGACATTCTCATCATCGGCGACCTGCCCATCTATGTCTCGCGTGACTCCGTCGAGATGTGGGCGACGCCTGAGCTCTTTAAGATCGACGCCGCCGGCAATCCCGTGAGCGTCGCCGGCACGCCGCCCGACCAGTTCTCGGCCACCGGCCAGTACTGGGGCAACCCCATCTACGACTGGGACGCCATGGAGTCCGACGGCTTCTCCTGGTGGGAGGGCCGCATCCGCGCCGCCCTCGACATGTACGATGTCATCCGCCTGGATCACTTCCGCGGCTTCGAGGCCTATTGGGAGGTGCCGTTCTCCTCACCCGATTCGTCCTACGGTTCGTGGACGCAGGGCCCCGGCCTCAAGTTCTTCAAAACGCTCGAGGAAAAGCTCGGCACACTGCCCATCATCGCCGAAGACCTGGGCTTCCTCACCCCCGGCGTCATCGACATGCGCGACAACTCGGGCTTCCCCGGCATGAAGATCCTGCAGTTCGCCTTTGAGGGCGCCAACTCGTACTACCTGCCGCACAACTACATTGCCAACACCGTCGCCTATGTGGGCACACACGACAACGAGACGGCGCGCGGTTGGTTTGAGGGAACGGCCACCCCGCGTCAGCGCGAGCAGGCGGCCCTGTACACCCACCAGCAGACCGGCGAGCCCATGGCCGATGCACTCAACCGCACCATCGCCGCCAGCGTGAGCGATACCTGCATCTACACCATGCAAGACCTGCTCAATCTGGGCAACGAGGCGCGCATCAACACTCCCGCCACCCTGGGCGGCAACTGGACCTGGCGCATGCTCGATGGCGCCATCACCCGCGAGCTCGAGCACAAGCTCACCGACTGGACCGAAACCTTCTTCCGCATCCCGTCGGAAGCCGAAATTGAGCTTCCCCAATAGGAGCCACCGCGCCCGACCCCACCCCACCGTGCGGACGCGACCGCTTTTCCCGCGCGAGGCCACCCCAATCCCTCGCGCGGGCTTCTTTTGAATTTCTGACATGTAGTCGACTCACCACAGGAGGAAACATGCCCCGTATCAATCTTGCGGCTCTTGCCGAGCAGTCCTTTGGAACCTCGCTCGAGCAGCTCGATGACCGTCGTATTTATAAGCTGCTGGTCAAGCTCGTGCAGGAGCGCTCTGCCGCCTGTCCACTCAACAACGGCAAGAAAAAGCTCTACTACATCTCTGCCGAGTTTTTGATCGGCAAGCTGCTCATCAACAATATGATCGACCTCGGCATCTATGACGAGGTTAAGGACCAGCTCGTCGCCGCCGGCCACGACCTCAACAAGATTGAGGAGTTTGAGGTCGAACCGTCGCTGGGCAACGGCGGCCTGGGCCGTCTGGCCGCGTGCTTCCTGGATTCCATTGCCACGCTGGGCCTTACCGGCGACGGTGTGGGCCTCAATTACCATTACGGTCTGTTCCGTCAGCGTTTTACCGACAACCAGCAAAAGGCCGTCCCCGACGAGTGGCTTAGCGAGCAGGACATCCTGATCGATGACGACCGCTCCTACACCGTCGAGTTTGGCGATTTTGCCGTTACCTCCAAGCTCGTCAACATCGATGTGCCCGGTTACGACCAGCCCACCAAGAACCGCCTGCGTCTGTTTGACCTGGCAAGTGTCGACGACGGCCTGGTCCCCGGCAGCTCCATCGACTTCGACAAGACGAAGATCGCCAAGAACCTCACCTTGTTCCTCTATCCGGATGATTCCGATGAGCAGGGCCGCCTGCTTCGCATCTACCAGGAGTACTTCATGGTGAGCAACGCCGCCCAGCTCCTGATCGACGAGGCCGTCGAGCGCGGCAGCAACCTGCACGATCTGGCCGACTACGCCGTGGTCCAGATCAACGACACGCACCCCACCATGGTCATTCCCGAGCTCATCCGCCTGCTCACCACCGAGCACGACATCGAGTTTGACGAGGCCGTTGCCATCGTGCGCTCCATGGTCGCCTACACCAACCACACGATCCTTGCCGAGGCGCTCGAGAAGTGGCCGCTCGCCAGCCTGCAGAAGGTCTCGCCCACCATCGCCGACATCATCGTCAGGCTCGACGAGGTTGCCAAGGCCGAGCACGACGACCCGCGCGTCGCCATTATCGACGAGCACGACACCGTCCACATGGCCCACGTGGACATTCACTTTGGCTTCTCCATCAATGGCGTCGCCGCACTCCACACCAAGATTCTGGAGGACACCGAGCTTCACCCGTTCTACGAGATCTATCCCGAGAAGTTCTCCAACAAGACCAACGGCATCACCTTCCGCCGTTGGATCCAGGGAGCCAACCCTGCGCTTGCCAGCCTGCTCGACGATGTGATCGGCACCGATTGGCGCAGCACCGGCGACCTGAGCAAGCTCGCCGAATTCGCTAACGACAAGGATGTTCTTGAGCGCCTGGCCGCCACCAAGGCCGAGGCCAAGACCATCATGCGCCAGTTCATGGCGCTCGAGCAGGGCGTGACCATTCCCTCCAACGCCATCATCGACGTCCAGGTCAAGCGCATCCACGAGTACAAGCGCCAGCAGATGCTCGCGCTCTACATCATCTGGAAGTATCTCGACATCAAGAACGGCAACAGACCTAAGCATCCCGTCACCATCATCTTTGGCGGCAAGGCAGCGCCTGCCTACACCATCGCCCAGGACATCATCCATCTGATTCTGACGCTGTCGCAGTGGATCGCAAACGATCCCGATGTGGCCCCCCACCTGCAGGTTGTCATGATCGAGAACTACAACGTCACTGCTGCCGAGCGTGTGATCCCCGCCGCCGATATCTCCGAGCAGATCAGCTTGGCCTCCAAGGAGGCGAGCGGCACCTCCAACATGAAGTTCATGCTCAACGGCGCTTTAACCCTGTGCACGCTCGACGGCGCCAATGTCGAAATCGCCGAGCTCGTGGGCGACGAGAACATCTACACCTTTGGTGCCTCTTCCAAGCAGGTCGAGCAGCTCTACGCCGACGGCAGCTATGACGCCGGTGCGCTCTATCGCAAGCCCGGCATCAAGCTGCTGGTGGACTTCATCACCAACCCCGCCTTTATGGCGACCGGCAACGCCGAGCGCCTGCAGCGCCTGCACGACGACATCAAGGGCAAGGACTGGTTTATGGCCCTGCTCGACATTGAGGAGTACATCCAGACCAAGGAGCACGTGCTAGCAGACTACGAGGACCAGGACACCTGGATGCGCAAGGCGCTCATCAACATCGCCAACGCCGGCACCTTCTCGTCCGACCGCACAATCTCCCAGTACAACGACGAGATTTGGCACCTGAGCTAATTTCGTTTCCCTTACCCATCCTCTTGAGAAACGGAGTCGTGGCAGCACGGCTCCGTTTTTTGCCCGCGTGTTGCCCGTGGCCCGCCTCGACAAAATCGTCTCAATCTGTAACACCTACTCGGCCAAAACGGTCCTACCTGTTACAGATCAAGACAAACCGGTCCTTTCCCTAGGGTTTATCTCAATCTGTAACATCCGCCCTTACTGTTACAGATCGAGACAAAAGGATAAGCCGGCTAATACAATCTCGTTCTGTAACAGGTAGCTGCCGAAATCAGCCTCCCGTGTTACAGATCGAGATGAAAGGATAGGCAGCTCGATGCTGTCTCAATCTGTAACATCTAGACCCAATTTGGCCCTCCTCCTGTTACAGATCAAGACAAACGACCGACCAGACAACCCCGTCATAAAGAAAGGCTCCCCTCTCGCCTAGTGGACGGAAGGGGAGCCTTATATGTAACCACGGCAAAAGGATGGCAAAGCCGCAGTCGCCCAAAAGGAGGGCCTGATTGGATCGGGCCTAGATAAGGTTCTTGCCAGACACCTTATCGAAGAGATGGGTCGCGTTCTTCTCAAACTTGAACCAGATGGTGTCGCCCGCCTTGAGCGCACCCTTGGCCTCAAGGTCGACAACGGGAATGATCAGGACAAACTGGCCATCGGGAGCGGTCACGTGGACATGCTCGGTCGAGCCCATGAGCTCGGTCACCTCGACGGTGCCCTGGAGTGCACCCTCCTCGTCCTTGTCGGCAAGCAGAATCTGCTCGGGGCGCACGCCGGCCGTGATCTCCTTCACGTCGCCGCCGTCCCAGTTGAGGGCAAGCTGAGCGCAGGTCTCGGGAGCGAGCGCCACGTTCATATCCTCGGTCTTGACGGTAAAGCCGTCGCCCGAGCGCACCAGCTGGGCATCGAAGAAGTTCATCTGCGGCACGCCGATAAAGCCGGCGACGAAGATGTTCGCGGGGTGGTTGAAGACCTCCTGCGGGGTGGCGATCTGCTGGACGACGCCGTCCTTCATGACCACGATGCGGTCGCCGAGAGTCATGGCTTCGGTCTGGTCGTGAGTAACATAGATGAACGTACCCTTGATCTCGTGGCGCAGCTTGATGAGCTCGGCACGCATCTGGTTACGAAGCTTGGCATCCAGGTTGGACAGCGGCTCGTCCATCAGGAAGACCTTGGGGTCACGCACGATGGCGCGGCCGATGGCGACGCGCTGGCGCTGGCCGCCCGAGAGCGCCTTAGGCTTGCGGTCGAGGTACTCGGTGATACCCAAGATCTCGGCAGCGGAGCGAACCTTGCGGTCGATCTCGTCTTTGGGGACCTTCTTGAGCTCAAGCGTAAACGCCATGTTCTCGTACACCGTCATGTTGGGGTACAGAGCGTAGCTCTGGAACACCATGGCGATGTCGCGGTCCTTGGGCGCCACGTCGTTGACGCGCTTGCCGTCGATGAGCACATCGCCCGAGGTAATGTCCTCCAGGCCGGCAACCATGCGCATCGTCGTGGACTTACCGCAGCCAGAGGGACCAACGAGAACGACGAACTCCTGGTCGTGAACGGTGAGGTTGAAGTCCTCTACAGCGAGCACGCCATCCTCGGTAACCTTAAGGTTATGCTTCTTCTCCTCGGTCTTCTTCTTTTTGCCAAAGAAGCCCTTCTTTTTGGACTCGGTGTTGGGATACACCTTCTGAACATGCTTGAGAACGATCTCGGCCATGTCTTTACCTTTCGATGTGCGGCGCCGCGCTGAGGGGCGCCGCAGAAACTTGCAAAACAGTTACGGCATCAGCCCTTGACGGCACCTGCCACCACGCCGTCGATGATGTACTTCTGGCAGAGGATGTACATGATGACGATGGGGATAACGACCATCATGATGCAGGCCATCATGGGGCCGAGCTCGACGTGGCCATAGCCGCCGCGGAAGTACTGGATCAAGATAGGAATGGTCTTGTACTTGGTGGAGTCGAGGGTGAGGTAGGGCAGCAGGTAGTCGTTCCAGACCCACATGGTCTCGAGAATGCCGACCGAAAGATAGGTGGGCTTCATGATGGGAAGAACGATTTTAAAGAACACCTGGACCGGGTTGCAGCCATCAATCATGGCCGCCTCTTCGATCTCGAGCGGGATGTTCTTTACAAAGCCGGCGAACATAAAGACCGCCAGGCCCGCGCCAAAGCCCAGATAGATAAAGCAGATGTTGAACGGCGTGTTAAAGCCAATGCGGTCCGCCAAATTGGACAGCGTGAACATGAGCATCTGGAACGGTACGACCATCGAGAACACGAACAGGTAATAGAAGAAGTTCGAGATCTTGCTGTTGACGCGAACCACGTACCAAGCGCACATGGAGCAGCACACCAAGATCAGCACGACCGACGTGACCGTGATGATGAGCGAGTACATAAACGCCGAGGCAAAGCCTTGCTCGTTAAGAGCGTGCACGTAGTTTGCGAGACCGTTGAACGTCTCGGGCGTGAGCAAATCGAATGCCGTGGTGGTGCTGATTGCAGTTCCCTTTTTAAAGGAATTGAGCGCAATCATGAACACGGGGTAGATCCACGCGAGCGACAGGATCGTAAAGAAAATCGAGAGCGCGCGGTTGATAACCTTATCGCGTTTCATTACTGCTGCACCTCCTTGGACCTCGTGGCCTTAAGCTGAATCATGGAGATGGCTACGACCAGGATGCAGAAGATAACCGCCTTGGCCTGACCGATGCCCTGCCATGCGATACCGGCACGCGAATAGAACGTGTTGTAGATGTTCAGGGCGAGCATCTCGGTGGAGTGCGCAGGGGCGCCGCCGGTAAGGGCGAGGTTCTGGTCGAACAGCTTAAAGCCGTTGGTGATGGACAGGAACAGGCAGATGGTAATCGTCGGCATCAGATTGGGGATCTTAACCTTCCAGAACGTCTGCCATGCCGTGGCACCGTCAACCTTGGCGGCCTCGATGTAGTCGGACGGAATGGACTGCAGACCGGCGATGTAGATGATCATCATGTAGCCGACCTGCTGCCACAGGGTCAGGATGATAAGGCCCCAGAAGCCAGCAGCAGAGTTAAGGGCGATGAGCTGGGCGCCGATGTTGGAGAGCAGGCAGTTGATCAAGATCTGCCAGATGTAGCCCAGCACGATGCCGCCGATCAGGTTAGGCATAAAGAAGATCGTACGGAAGATGTTGGTGCCTTTGAGCGCCTTGCGGGTGAGCGCCTGCGCAATTGCCAGGGCGATCACGTTGATGAGCACCGTCGACAGGAAGGCAAACGCCACGGTAAAGAAGAACGACGTGGCAAACTGCGGATCGGACAGCGCGCGCACGTAGTTCGCGATACCGACAAAGTGCGCGTTGTTAATGGTAATAAACTGGCAGAACGAGAGATAGAAGCCCTGGATAAAAGGGATCACGAACCCGATCATAAACGCCAGGCACGTGGGCAGCATAAAGAGCGGCCACCAGCGCTTGAGTGCTTTGCCCATAGAAGGGTCCTTTCAATATGCAGGGGGCGGGCAAACCTACGTCTGCCCGCCCCCTGTCGCTAATCAGATAGCTTGGGCAGCAACTGCTTACTCGGAAGCAGCCTTCTCGGTCTTCCAGCCATCGACGAAGGCGTTCTTGACGCCGTCCCACTTGGTGTTGTCGGCAGCATAAGCAATGAGAGCCTGCTTGAGGTTCTTCTTCCACTCCTCAGAGGGGATGTAGACGAAGTCCCAAGCGACGGTCTTCTTGCCGTCCTTGGCCATGGCAACGGCCTGCTGCGAGAAGACGTTGGTGGTCTCCTTGGCGCTCTTGAACGGGGCGGTCAGACCCATCTTGTCAGCGATGATGCTGGTGGCGGTGTCAGAAGTGACGCACCAATACATGAAGTCCTCGGTGGCCTTCTGAGCATCCTCGGAAGCCTGGGAGCTCACGCACCAGTAGTTCTCGCCGCCGGAGCACAGGCCCTGGTTCTCCTCGCCGTCAACGCCGATGTAGATCGGCAGCATGCCGAGCTGGTCGTCGGTCATACCGGCCTTGGTGAGGTCAGCGTAGGCCCAAGAGCCGTTCTGATAGAAGACGGCCTTGCCGGTTGCGAACTCGTTGGTGGCGTCGTCGCCGGTCTTGGAGGCAAGCTGCGAAGGATCGCAGGTGGAGTCGGTGATATACAGGTCGAAGATCTGCTTAAAGTTGTCGAGATACTCGCCCTTGATCTCGTCGTCCTCCTGGTTGTGCTCCTTCTCGAACTCGTAGTAGAGCGGGAGGTTGGCGAGGTGGGTGGTGTAGCGCCAGCTGGAAGAGTCATCCATACCGGCGGAAGTGAAGGCACCGTCAACGCCGAGCTCGTCCTTGCGGGCCTGGATGTCGTCAGCGCAAGCCTTCAGCTTGTCGAAGGAGTTGATGTCCTCGGCCTTGTAGCCAGCCTTCTCGAGCAGCTGCTTGTTGTAGATGATGCCGTAGCTTTCCTGGACCCAGTCGATACCCAGATCCTTGCCATCGGACTGCAGAGCCAGGGAGTCGTCAATGAGCTCACCGCGGAGCTTGGTATCGGACAGATCGGCGCAGTAATCCTTCCAGTTCTTAAGACCGGTGGGGCCGTTGACCTGGAACAGGGTCGGAGCGGAGCTCTTGGACATCTCGGACTTGAGCTTCTCCTCGTAAGTGTTGGAGGCGGCGGTCACGATCTTGACCTCGACGCCCTTCTCCTCCTTGTACGCCTTGGCGATCTCCTTCCACTCCTTGTCGACCTCGGGCTTGAATTGGAGGAAGTAGACCTCGGCAGCGTCACCAGAAGCAGAGGAGCCGGAGCCGGCGGAGCCACCGCAGCCCACGAGACCCAGACCAAGAACCGCAGCCGCGGAACCAGCAAAGCCCAGGAACTGCCTTCTGCTCATTTCGTTCTTCATTACAATCCACCCTTTCACACCGTGGCGGCACCCTTTGCCGCCGCCTTCGGAGATTGGCTCGGGGACTTTGCCCCTTTTGCTGATTTGAACGATACGCTATTTGGCTAGTTGTTTGAACAAGTATTACTAGAGCGGTAGAAAAACTTCGGTGAACGGTAATTTCAACTTGATACTTGACAAGTTTTGTATAAACAATTATTTGTTATCGAATGCAGAGAAAACGCCCGGTCAAGCCGATGCATCGTCGGTTTGACCGGGCGTTTTCGCTTTGAGGGCATGAGTCTCGTCAGGCTGCGAGCTAGCCGGCTATCGCTTGGAGTTGACGCGGTAGTGGAAGATCTCGGGATGCGTGCGGGCATGCGTGACCTCGAACAAGATGCCGTCCGAGGTGTACGACTGGCTCTCCATGACGGCAACGCAGTTGTATTTGCCGAGGTCAAGATAGCTGCAGTCCTCATCGTTGGCAAGCTCGACGCTCACTGTACGGCGACTCGCCATCACCTTGACGCCGCGTTTGTGCTCCAGATAGTCGTAAATTGACTTTGCGGCGATCTCGGGCGTCAGGCCCTTGGCGATTGACTCCAAAAAGTAACCATGGTCTACTTGGCGCGCATTGCCGTTAAGGCTTCGGACACGCACCACGCGAATCAACTCCTCGCCCACCTTAAAGCCCAGGCGACGAGAGAGTTGCTCGGTGCAAATCAAATGTTCAAAAGACTTAACGTCCGTCGATGCAACGGCATTGTTGCGCTTTGCAAATTCGCCAAACGACTCGACTTCCTCGAGTGCGCCCAGCATGTCGGTTTCGCCCTTGAGCCAAATAACGCGCACGCCCTTGCCGTGTATAGGCTGCACAAACATCTGGTCGGCCAGCATGCTCAAGGCGCGTCGAACGGTATTGCGCGTGCAGCCAAACTCCGCGGTCAGCTCGGCTTCGGTTGGCAGCATCTCCTGAAACGCATAAGTCCCGTTAATGATGCGCGAACGGATCTCGCGGTAGATTCCTTCGTAAATCGCTTTTGGCATGACTTCACCTCTAATGAATATGTATGGCTAGGCACGATAGCATTTCTTGAAGTTGTTTAAACCGATTATCGGCAAAGCGACAGGATTTAACCGTTGACGGTTTCCGTCGCGCCCAAACCGGTTTCGCTCAAAACTGCCGGTACGACAATCGTCTGGTCCTCTACAATGAATCCATTGTTTAAACGTTTCACCACGCGCAACGCGCCTCGATATTCGGGAGGCAGAACATGCTGCAAAAAATCCAACGCTTTGGCGGGGCAATGTTCGCGCCCGCCATGTTGTTTTCCATATCGGGCCTTATGGTCGGCGTCTCCGCC
This sequence comes from uncultured Collinsella sp., assembly GCA_902475375.1. Lineage (GTDB taxonomy): Bacteria > Actinomycetota > Coriobacteriia > Coriobacteriales > Coriobacteriaceae > Collinsella. Next base: position 13,738 of record CABRZC010000022.1, read on the forward strand.
CTCGCAACGTCTGCGGATATCGTCGGCGACTTCGCCGTATACGGAACCCCTTGGTACGTTTTTTGGACTATCATCCAGCGTGGTTCGTGGACGGTCTTTAAACGACTTCCGCTCCTTTTTGCCGTAGCGCTGCCCATCGGCCTTGCCCAAAAGCAACCGGCACGTTGTTGCCTCGAGGCGCTCGTGGCCTATTTTGCCTATTGCTTCTTTTTGAGCGAGATCATCAAGCTGAGCGGAGACAACCTTGGACTTAAGTACCCATCGTCTTTGACCTCCGCTAGCGGCATCACCATCATCGACGGCATCAAGACACTCGACACCGGCATTATCGGCCCGCTGGCGGTGTCGGCAACCGTCGTCGCCATCCATGACCGCTTCTACGATGTCAAGGTTCCCGATTGGCTCGGTACCTTCTCGGGCTCCTCGCTGGTCTACTTCATCAGCTTTTTTGCCGTGTTCGCCCTTGCCGCCATCTCGGCCGCCATCGTGCCCTTCGTATACGCAGCGACCGAAACGCTGCGCCACGCACTTGTGGGCGTCGGCTCCTTTGGCGTAGGCATCTTTGTCTTTTTAGAACGAGCACTCGAGCCCATGGGGCTGCACCACCTGCTCTACATGCCGATCTACTACGACAACCTGGTCATTAACGACGGCATCTACGCCACGTGGACCAATTTGCTCCCCATTCTCTCCCATAGCACGCGCCCCCTCAATGAGCTTGCGCCGTGGGCCGGTTTTACCGCCACCGGCTGGGTCAAGCTCTTTGGCCTTCCTGCCATCGCGGCTGCGTTCTACTCCACCGCAAAGCCCGAGCGCCGCGCTGCCCTCAAGGTCATCCTGGTTCCCGCCATTGTTGCCTCAGTGGTCTGCGGCGTCACCGAACCGCTCGAGTTTCTCTTTATGTTCACCTATCCCGGACTCTTTTTGCTCTATGCCGTCCTATCGTCCTGCCTCGCCATGGCCATGAACTTCTTTGGCGTCGTCGGCATCTTCTCGGGCGGTTTTATGGAAATGGCTGCCTTCAACTTTATCCCGCTCATGCGGGCGCATGCCGGCTCCTACCTTTTGGCACTCGGAATCGGACTCATTTTTAGCGTCATCTTCTTTCTGAGCTTTCGAGGTCTTATCCTGACCTTTGACCTTAAAACCCCGGGACGCGAGGGCCATATCGCCAGCAACACGGCGCTCTCACGCTTGACGGGAAACGACGTTGACGAAAAGCGCTCATCCAAAACCGGCGCTTCCGGCGACCAGGCCTCACAAGATCATCTGCTCGCCGAGCAGGTTGTGACGCTTCTGGGCGGCGTCTCCAACATTGTGGGCGCAACCAACTGCGCCACGCGGCTGCGCGTCGAAGTCGTGGACCCCTCCATCGTCGCGGACAATGCGACCTTTGTCGCAGCGGGTGCCAAAGGCCTCATCGTCACCGGCAAGACCGCTCAGGTAATCATCGGCATCTCGGTACCCCGCGTCAAAGAGCACTTTGATCGGATTATGGGACTCGAACCGGGTTTTGCATTCGCCGCCTCGCCTTCTCATGCCGCCGACGCCACCAAAAAGCATGGCAATGTCTGCTTCTTCGACATCGACGGTACGCTCGCCTGGCAAGATCCCAGACTTGCCCAGGAGCTTCCCGAGGGTGAGCGAGACCTCTCCCCCTATCCCAACGAGACGGTTGCACAGGCAATTCGCACGTTTGTCGCCAACGGCAACAAAGCCTTTATCTGTACGGGGCGCACCCTCAGCTGCATCCATCCCAAGCTGCTCGAGCTGCCGTGGGCAGGCGTCGTGTGCCTCGCGGGCGGTTACGCCGAACTCGAGGGGCGTATCGTGCGAAATGCAGCCATAAACCCTGGTCTGCTACAGCGCCTCGCCCCCTATCTCGAGCAATCGGGCGAGGTCATTCGCTTTGAGGGCATCGATCGCGTCGTGCGCATGAGTGCAGATGCCCCCGAGACGTACGGCTACGCACGCACCGTGGGCGACGCCGTCACGCAACTTGAGCACTACAACGCCTATAAAATTCTTATGTCCACACCACTTGCCAACCGCATCGCCCAAGATGAAGAGCTTGGACCTCTGCTCTGCCTCAACGAGCTCGAGCTCGAGGTCACAGAAATCTCGCCGCGCGAGTGCACCAAACGGGCCGGAATCAAGGCTGTGCTTGACGCCCTGGGACCAGACCACGGCACCGTATATGGCATTGGCGACGCGAGCAACGACATCGCCCTCATGGAGGCGGTCGATGTTGGCATCGCCATGGGCAACGCGCCGGACTTCCTCAAGGAAAAGGCCGACTACGTAACCGACAGCTTCGACCACGACGGCGTCGTCACCGCGCTCGAACACTTTGGGCTTATCTAGCCGAGCCCCTCACCGCGTTTGCGACCGCAAGACTCAATCGTCTTCAACCGCCGCGCTCGACGCCCCAATGTGGCAATATGTTGTCTGCATAATGCAACAGTGCAACCTAAGAAAGAATGCGAGAACCCGTGTCCAGTCCGTTTACCAGCTTTTTAGCCCAGCACTTTGATCAGATTAACGACTATCTGGCCACGTTTTTTGACGGACAGGCGACTTCCGCCGATATCGAGCGCTACCTGTATACCCCGCTCTCGGCATTTACGGCCAATGCCGGCAAGCGCCACCGCCCGCTCATCTGCATGCTCGCCGCGACCGCAGTGGGCGGTAGCTTTGAGAGCGCCCGCAGCGCCGCGGCAGCCATCGAGCACTTTCAGTCGGGCGCGCTGATCCACGACGACATCGCCGACAACGGCCAACTGCGCCGCGGCAAGCCCTGCATGCACCTTACCGAGGGCACGGGACTCGCCATCAACTGCGGCGATTTAGCGCTCACCATGGTCACCAAGACGGTTCTCGACGACCCCACGCTCGAGGCAGACGTGAAACTCCGCGTGCTCCACGAGCTCACCGAGATGATCGTCCGCACCATTGAGGGCCAGGCACTCGACTTGGGCTGGGTCCGCGATGGGCGCTTTGACATCTCGGTCGACGATTATCTGGACATGGCGACGCACAAGACCGCGTACTACAGCGGAGCCACGCCACTTGCCGCCGGAGCCATTATCGGCGGCGGCAGCGAGGAGCAGATTGAGGCGCTGCGCGCCTTTGGCCTGCACACGGGCCTTGCCTTCCAGATCCAAGATGATCTGCTCAACTTGATCGGCACCAAAGAGGCCGCCAACAAGGACTTCCGCACCGACATCACCGAGGGCAAGCGCACGCTTGTCGCCGTGCACGCCCTGTCAGACGAGCGTTATCACGACGAGGTCGAGGCAATCCTTTCCTCGGGCACCGAGGACCCCGCGCAACTTGCATGTGCTGTGGAGATCTTCCAACAGACCGGCTCTATCGATTACGCCCACGCCTACGCGCTGGACCTGACCGCCAAAGCCAAGGCCGCCATCGAGGACGTTTCGCTCGACCAGCATGCACGCGAACTGTTCCTCTCCATGGCAGATTTCTTTGTGGAGCGCCTTAACTAGCGGGGGTTGCAAAACCTGTCGGCAGCGCATTTGGGTACAAGTTGCTACACTGTTGAATGTATGTTTATGCATCTCTTTGCGTCGTCTATCCGACAGGCGCTCAAATAGTACGAATGATACGCCGAAAGGGGTTCGTTCATGGAACCTATTACAACGGGCATGCAGGGAGCAGCCGTCGAGGACGTGCAGTCCCGCCTTCTGCAGCTCGGCTATACAATCGATGACGCCGAGGTCTCCGACAAGCGCTTTGGCACCACCACCGAGCAGGCTGTTGGCACCTTTAGGCTCGATAGCGGCCTTGCCGCTGGCTGTGCCGTCGATATCCCCTGTTGGAGCGCCCTGGTAGACGCCTCGTATAAGCTGGGCGACCGCACGCTCTATCTGCGCATGCCCAATTTCCATGGCGCCGACGTTCAGGCCCTGCAGCGCGCGCTCAACGTTTTGGGCTTTGCCTGCGGTGAGGACGACGGTTACTTTGGCCCGCACACCGAGGCCGCTCTGCAGCAGTTCCAGGAAAATGTTGGCCTGTTTGCCGATGGTATGGCGTTCCAGGATACCTACGCCTATATCAACCGCCTGCATCACGTGTGGGAGGGCAAGCCCTCGGTTACCGAAGCCGAGTCGCGCATCGGTTTTGCCCGCGCCGCCAACGTGCTCGAACGCTTCCAGATTGCCGTCATCGGTGAGGACCCCATCGCGCGTAGCGTTGCATCGCGCATGTGGAACATCGCCACGGCGACGACCGATAGCAGCGGCATGATGCTTTGCGATTCCGAGGTTCCGACCGACGTGGACCTGGTGCTCGAGATCGCAAGCGATGAGCTGCCCGCAGATGCAGCGCCGCGCGCCACGATCGCCCTTGCCGAGTGTCACAACCTTGCACAGCGCATCCGCACCGCCAATGTCGCCGCGCAGCAAAAGCCCGCGCGCATCCGCATTGAGCTCACGGGCATGACGCGCTACAACGGAACCTTCACCGCAAGTGATGCGCAGACACTCGCCGTACGCCTGCTCGATGGCGTTTGCGATGCCCTCGCAGATTAGGTAAACTAAACGGGTTGCTTTTGGGCAACACCACACATTGGGACGTAGTTCAACGGTAGAACTCCGGTTTTTGGTGCCGGCTGTTGGGGGTTCGAATCCCTCCGTCCCAGCCCCAAAGAACATAGCGCTCCAGGCTCTTATGAACCTGGAGCGCTTTTTCGTGGGCATGCGGAGGGATTCGAACCCGCAAGGAATCTACCTATATAAGACAGACGCCCCAGGCCCATAACGACCAAGAGCGCCTTACATCTAGAAAATATAAGCCTAGTTCCGAAAAGCGAGCCGCATGCAACAACCAAGCCACCACAGGCCCCGGGAGAGCGGGGACACCGGCTTAGGTTTATCGCGAGTTCCGCACGAACAGGAGGCCACTTAATGTGGCCTCCGTCGTGAGCAGGACTGTAGAGCAGGAAACCTAAGCCGGTGTCCCCGTTCTCCCGGGGCCGGCGAAATTTAGTTGTTCAGCATGCGGTCGAAGCTTCCCGAGTCGCCATCCCGATAGTCGGCGGTCATCAGAATCTCCTGCGGAATGCGTCCGCCCTCGCGCAGCACATTGCGAAACTGCACGCGCGTGACCATGGGCAGGTCTTTGATCGTCGCCGCCAGGTTCTGCGGCACGCCCTGGTTGGCAGCCGCGGGCTCGCACTCGCCGCCGGCCTTCACGCGACGCTTGTGCTCGGCGAGCATGGCGCGATACATACCGGCATGCAGGCGAATCTCAACCACATTGGCGTTACGGGTCTGCTCGACAATGCGCGCACCCTCTCGGTCGATGTCGCCCACGTAGTAGACATAGTTAAAGCGATAGCCGATCTCGGCCAGATAATCATCCAGTGCGTGTGAAACGCTCGCCTTGCAGCCGCCGCCAAAGATCACGCCACCCACCTTGGTGCCAAAAAGCTTGGCGTGCTTGCGGCCGCGCAGGAGCTTGACGATCTCGTCATAGGTGTCCAGGTTCTCGACCATAATGAACGGCTTGTCGGCGCCCAGCGTAAAGAAGCCCGTAAAGTGCACAGGACGGTTGGGAGCAACCTTGATTGCCTGCATGCTGATGCCCTTTTCGGTCATACGCCGAATCAGGCGCTCGCCGTGTTTGCCGTCAAAGGCCTTCTCATCGTTAAAAATCTGGTAGGCGCGCTGGCGACGCGAAGCGACCGGCGTGTCGGCGCCGCGATTCTGCTCTATCCAAGCCTGGATGATCGCAATCTCCTCGGCAATCTTGCGGTTGGACATCTCGTTGTGCTGAGTGCGCTGCGGAGCTTTTTTGTTATCCTTGCCCTCGACCTTAACGATTTGAGTCTGCTGCTCCTTAATCTTGGAGAGCGCCGTAGGCGTGGGAACGACCTTGAGCAGCTGCCTGCCCAGGACACGTGCCAGAGCAAACGCCGAAACCTCGCCATGAGCGGGCGGCTCAGGCTGCTGGGCGGCCGCATCGTTTGCAGTCGGTTTGGGCTGCGCCTGGGATTTGCGTTTGGAATCTGCCTGAGCTTTGCGCTCTTGCTTTGGCGCGGACGGGCCCTTTTGCGAGCGCTCGGGCTTGTCCCCCTTCGCCGGCTGGCGCTTGGGCTGCTCCACCGGGGCCTCAGCCTTCGCATCCTTGCTTTGCATCGCCGCCTTCTCGGCCGCGGCCTCGGCATTTGAGCCACGACCGCCGCGGTGACGACGACGGCGGGGCTTGCTCGAAGCGCTCTCCCCTGCCTGCTTATCAGCGGACTGCTGAGCTTTGACCTTGGCGTCAACCGCAGACTGCGACTCGGAAGGTTGCTGCTCGCAAGCCACCGGCTCAACGGTTTTCTCAGTTTGTTCGGCCTTATCGGCCCGAGCGGTCGAAGCCGGCTCGCCCTTCTCCTGACGCTTTACGGGATACGCGCGCCCCGCAAAACCGCGGCCGGGACGACACGAACCCGGAGCCCTCTTGGCAGACTCCTCAGCATCGCCTGCAACCTCGGAAGGCTCTTCAGCCTCATGCGCGACATCCTGCTGCACAGCCTTAAAGTGAGCACCGCGACGACGCTTGGGCTCTTGGGCCTCCACGGGCTTTTGCTCCTTCGCGGGCTTCTGCGACTCAGCGGCAACCTCGGTCACAACAGTCTCGGTATCGAGCTCATCCTTTTGAGCCACGGCGCGACGGAAGCGCTCCTGCTGGGCACGGCGCTGAGCATCGCGCTTGCCGCCCCCGCCAAAACCGCCGCGGCCGGCCTTTGCCGTAAAGGCGCGAACGACGCTCTCGTCAAGCAGCTCATCGGTATCGATATGCTCGCGCGAAGCAGCTTCTTCCACGGTAGCCGTCTCAACGGAATCTTCAGCACCAGCCTCTTCGGCAACCTCGACGGGCTGCTCCTGGGCATCGTTAATCTCTGCATGTATGGTGTAAAAGGCAGGGCGACCATTAATGCCACTGCCCTCGATCTTGGTCACAATCTTTGCCGCGATGAGTTCGTCGCGCATCGCCTTGGTGTCGCATTCCTTATCGACGGAGCGGAAAATCTGTGCCAGCGCGCTCGACTTGATTTTGAGCGCCTTGCGGCAGAGCAGGTCGTAGGCAACCAGCTTGGCGCGCTCGACAGAAAGCGACGTCTGGCTGCTCAGACGCTCAGCCAGAGCATCAACATTATTTTGGTTATCGGAATATACCGTCTTGGCCACGGGGCCCCTTTCATATGCACACATATACGTCTTTATGGTACAACGCACGCCGTCATCCACGCAAAACATCTGCGAGAACACCCCGGTATCACCCGTCTTTACAAAAAAGACCGGGCCCGCGTTCTGCGGACCCGGTCTTTCCGAGTCATAGAGATGGAGGATTCAATCCGTCCGATCGGCTAAGCCTTGGCGGCCTCGGCGTCGGCGGGAGCCTCGGCGGCAGCGGCGCGGCCGTACTCGGCCTTGCCCATCTCGGACCACTCGGGCTCCTCGTCGGGCATGGAACCGGCCTCCTTGCCGAAGAACTCCTTGAGGCAGTTGACGGCAACGATGAGGCCCAGGACCATCAACAGGACGGCAAAGACGAGCTGCAGGCCCTTGGTGGCGGCGACGGAAACGGCAGCCGTGGTGGCGGTGGCCGGGATGGTGCCGAAGAAGCCGTAGGCCTGGACGGCGGCCATGCAGCCCATGGCGCTCTGGACCAGCGAGGTGAAGGTGCAGCAGAGCAGGAAGGCGACGGGCACGTAGAGCATCCAACCCTTGCGGCCGGTGCACTTGCAGAACACGGCGAGGGTGATCATGGTCATACCGCCGAGCAGCTGGTTAGAAGCACCAAAGAGCGGCCAGATGTTGGCATAGCCACCAAAGGCGAGGGCGAGGCCAGGAAGCAGAGTAACGACCGTGGCGAACCAGGGGTTGCCGAGGACCTTCATGTAGCCGGCCTTGGACTCGATGGCCAGGGCGTCGTTGGTCTGGGCAAAGAACTCGGAGAACGAGGTGCGGGCGATGCGGGCGACGGCATCGAGCGAGGTCAGGGCCAGAGCGGAAACGTTCATGGTCATGAAGACGGTTGCGAGCGTGCCGTCAACGCCGAAGGCCTGCATACCGCGGGAGATGCCAGCGGCGAAGATCTGGAACGGGGTGGAGGCGACGCCGGCGTTAAGGGCGCCGGTACCGGCGGTGTTCATGTCGGAGAACATGATGCCGGCGACGATGATGGCAAGGATGCCGACGAAGGACTCGACGATCATGGCGCCGTAACCGACCTTGACGGCGTCCTGCTCCTTCTCGACCTGCTTGGAGGAGGTACCAGAAGAAACGAGGCTGTGGAAACCGGAGAGAGCACCGCAGGCAACGGAGACAAACAGGACCGGGAACATCATGCCCGAGGCATTGCTAAAGCCGGTGAAGACCGGAGCGGTGATGGTGGCCTGGCCGTTAGCGCCCAGGACGACGATACCGAGGACAGCGCAGACGATCATGACGATCATCATGATGGAAGTGAGGTAGTCGCGAGGGGTCTTGAGCATCTGGATGGGCATGGCGCCAGCAAAGACCAGGTAGACCATGACGACGGCGAACCACTGAAACTTGTCCAGGTAGACCGGGAACTGCATGCCGACGGCAAACATGAGAACCATGAGCACCACACCGGTGACGAACTCGGCAGCGCCGGTGAGGTTGAACTTCTTCTGGGCCCAACCAAAGGCCATGGCGACGAAGGTGAACAGGATGGAGATGGTGCCAGCGCAGCCAGCGGCATAGGACTTGGTGAAGTCGATGGCACCGGTAGCGGCGCCAGAAGCGTCAACGACCGGGGTGAACATGAACGTCTTGCAGACCATGTCGGTGAAGGCGGCGATGACGATGATGCAGAACAGCCAGCAGAACAGCAGGAACAGGCGACGACCGGTCTTGCCGATGTACTTCTCGATGAGCTGAGCCAGGGACTTGCCGTTGTTCTTCATCGAGGCGTACAGGGCGCCAAAGTCGTGGACGGCGCCAAAGAAGATGCCACCGACAAGGACCCAGAGCACAACGGGAAGCCAGCCGAAGGCCATGGCGACGATCGTACCCGTAACAGGGCCAGCACCGCAGATCGAGCTGAACTGGTGCGAGAACGCGGTAAAGGCGGAGACGGGCGAGAAGCTGTTGCCGTCCTTCATGCGCTTGGCCGGCGTGAGGGCCTCTTTATCAACGCCCCACTTGTTGGCCAACCAGCGGCCGTAGCCCAGATAGCCGCAGGCGAGCACCGCCGCGGCCACAACCATGAGCAAAACTCCGTTCATTACATTTCCTCCTCTAAAAAGAACTTCCCAGACATAAAAAATGAGGGCCGTCGGTTGCGCTCGACGGCCCTCATCTTCATCAGCCGCCCGTTATCGTACGGGCTAGCTGTATGTGCTAACCCGCATCAGATAATTACTACGCTGATAATGTTTAGCTGATGCGTGAACATGTCTAAGAAATCCTCTTCAATCATGATGTGAACGATCCGTGCGTGTTCACATCCCCCAGTGGTTGAAAAGGAGTATGAAACTTTAGTTACCTAAAGTCAACGCAAATATGTAATGAATTTTCCACTTTTTTGAATTTCTCGGTATAAAACACCACTGACCTCGGACTTTACCCGACAAAAGTTTTTGCATGAGAGTTGCCCCTGAGAGCCGCGGGAGCCGGGCGGCGCATGTGAACTTTCCTGCTCTACAGTCCTGCGCAAGACGGAAAGCACCTTAAGTGCTTTCCTTTGCGTGCGGAACTCGC
>CABRZC010000023.1 GCA_902475375.1 uncultured Collinsella sp.
TTCCGGATTGGAAGCGCCCCTTTAAGATGCAAGAAGCAATTAAGCCTCGAGAGCCTTCTTGGCGATGGCAGCCAGCTCGTTGAAGGACTCGATGTCCTCGTAAGCCATCTGAGCCAGGACCTTACGGTCGAGCTCGATGCCGGCAACCTTCAGGCCGTGCATGAACTGAGAGTAAGAGATGTCGTTCAGGCGAGCAGCAGCGTTGATACGGGTGATCCAGAGAGAGCGGATCTCGCGCTTCTTGTTGCGGCGATCACGATACTGATACTGCAGGGAGTGCTGGACCTGCTCTTTAGCATGCTTGTAAGTACGCGAAGCGGCACCGTAGTAACCCTTCGCACGGTGCATAACGGTACGGCGCTTCTTCTTGGCGGCAACAGCGCGCTTAATACGTGCCATGTTCTATCAACTCCTAGACGGTAAAACGAAAAACGGGAACGCAAACTTAGGCGAGACGCGACTTGATGACCTTGCGGTCGGCAGCGGCGATCTCGGTCTCCTGACGGAAGCCACGCTTACGCTTGGTGGACTTCTTGCTAAGGATGTGGCTCTTGAAAGCCTTGGCGCGCATAAGCTTGCCGGTACCAGTCTTGCGGAAACGCTTCTTGGTGCCGCTGTGGGACTTCATCTTAGGCATGAAATACTCCTTAATCGGTTACAGAACACTAGTTACTTGGTATCGCTTGCCGCTTTATCCTCATCGAAGGCGCCCTTAATCGGGGCGAGCAGCATAAGCATGTTACGGCCTTCCATCTTAGGCTTGGACTCGACCGTAGCGTAAGGCTTGAGATCCTCGGCGAGACGCTCGAGAACGTTAAGACCCTGCTCCGGGTGAGCCATCTCACGGCCGCGGAACATGATGGTGATCTTAACGCGTGCGCCCTTCTTGAGGAAACGCAGAACGTGGCCCTTCTTGGTCTCGTAGTCGCCAACGTCGATCTTGGGTCGGAACTTCATTTCCTTGACCTCGACCTTGGACTGGTTCTTACGAGCGGCCTTGGCCTTCATGGCCTGCTGGTACTTGAACTTACCGTAGTCCATGACCTTGCAGACCGGCGGCTCCGCGTTGGGAGCGATCTCGACCAGGTCGAGACCCTGATCGTCAGCGACGCGCTGGGCATCGCGGATGGCGAACAGGCCGAGCTGAGAGCCATCGACGCCAATCAAACGGCACGAAGATGCAGTGATCTCGTCGTTGATGCGGGTGTCATCAGACTTAGCTATTTTCCCTACCTCCATTCATAAAAAAATAACCCGGCGCTTCTTTGCAACCAGGTCGTACACATAGACATCCTCGGTATGAGGAAGGGAATCTAAGTTGTATGACCAGTCAGCTGCTCATTGGCGCCAAAAGGTGGGAACCCTCGGGTTCCTCTTTAGGGCATTGCGGGAACAACGCATTGTGGATAATAACACGTACCGCACGTTATCACATTACGTACACGAAAAAGGGGGCCTTGACCCCCTTGAACGCTCACTTGCATGTATGGTGCCCGAGGCGAGACTCGAAGGGCCTTCGCTTCGCGAAGCCCCGGGCTTCGGGCGCACGGCGCCCTCGCCACGCTCCGCTACAAACAGGCCGCAGGCCTGTTTGCTTAACGCTCCGCGCGCTCACGCGAGTTCGGCACGAAAAAGGGGGCCTCGACCCCCTTGAACGCCCGCTTGCATGTATGGTGCCCGAGGCGAGACTCGAACTCGCACGTTGTTGCCAACGGTGGATTTTGAGTCCACTGCGTCTGCCAATTCCGCCACTCGGGCACGTAACGCGTGAGTTAGTTTATCACAGCTTTCTACCGATTAGTCCGAAAATGGAACTTCGAGCATTTCAATGAGTTCGACCGTGCGGAGCATCTCGCGCCGTCGGCATCCGCGTCCGTTAACCGAGACTTCGCCCATCTGGTTGTCATAGGGATCCTCGCGCATGCCATCGAAAGCAGGCACAAACTCGGCCTGGAATCGATTGTTGGCCACCATACGCCACGGGTCGAGATTGCCAAAGTAGTGACGGCGGCGCCACTCCTCGCCCATCCTGCGAGCAGAAGATCCAAATGACACATCGGCGTTGAGCCAACCGGTCTGCGGCGTATAGAACTCTGCCCAGTCGTGCGGCCCCACCGAATCAGGCGCAACATACAAACCGCTCTGCCAGCGGGCGGGCACGCCCGCGATACGGCACATGGTGATAAACGTGAGCGCCATTACGCCGCAATCGCCGCGAAGCGAATGCGCGCAGTCATCGGCAATAGCTCCCAAGAGCAAGTACGGCGGCTGATAGCGATAGTCGATATGCTGCGTCAGGTAATCATAGATAGCACGGGCGCGATCGAGCGGATCCTCGAACCCGTCAATAACACACTCCGTCAGCTGTCGCAGGTACGGCGTAAACGCAATGTGCGGACAATCCTCGGAGGTGTCGACGGGCAGCGGCGCGTCCATGCAAGAATGCGCCGGAAGCGCACCCCCATAGATATCGCGATAAGCGGCATCGATTTGATAGCGATAGGTCACCGAGAATGAGCGCTCACTCGAAGAAGACCACGAGGCAGTACGCGCCGAAACGTTCGCGGGAGCAACAGCACCCTCCGGCGTCATATCGAGAACCTCGATATAAGACTGTTGACGACAGGCGGCGGCAACGGGTAGCCACGCGCGGACGGTCTCTCCCTCCAAAGCACCGGGGACAGACACGCACGCCTTAAGCGTGATGCCACGAGACAGCCCGCCCTGCGACTCCATCTCCTTGAGCATCTGGTTGCGCAGCTCAATTCCATCCGTAGAATCGGGACGCAGACCCGGGACCTCCTTGGGATACACGCGAAGTGAATCGAGGAAGTTATCGAGAACAAACAGCTCGCCGGCGATAAAGCGCCAGTCAATACGCTTACGGTCAATCAGATCGTCAAACTGCTCCTCGGTAAACTCAGGCCACTCCTCGCGAATCATCGCAATAGCCCGATCGCGCGACACCGAAAAATGAAGCGGCGTCTCGAGCATGCGATACCGCTCGGCACGAACACAGGCAGCCAGCGAAGGCTCAGGGTTCTGCTCCAAAAGGCGATCGCAGGCGGCAACAGCCTGCGTCAAATACCCGGCATCCTTAAGACGAAGAATCTCAGGCGGCAGCCCAATATCGAGATGGCGAAAGTCATCGCAGCAAACATCAACAGAGCAACCAACAGGACCTTCGTCAATAACCTTCCCATCCGAAGGCAGCACATTAATAACAGCCATACCAAACTCCAAGTCACTAGAACCCTTGAGGCACATTGTAGCGAGATAAAAAAAGAAAGCCCCAATAGAGGAGCCCTCAACACTGATAAACGGTACCTATAAAAATGAATTCAGCCCAGTAACCCTGCGGCGTTAAACGAAGGAAGCCCCGTCCCCCGGAACTGTTTCCTTGGGGCGACATCTGGCGAAGCCAGGGCAAATTATTTAGCCCAGTAACCCTGTAGCGAGTTAACAAAGGAGGCCCCGTTTCCCCGGAGCTGATTTCGTCGCGCGACTTCTGGCGAAGCCAGGGCAATTTATTCAGCCCAGTAACCCTGTAGCGAGTTAACAAAGGAGGCCCCGTTCACCCGGAGCTTTTCCCATTGCGCGACTTCTGGCAAAGCCAGGTGAGCGCAAGGGAAAAGCGTAGGGTGAACGGGGCCTCCGGCGGGAAGTTAAACCGCTACTTACGCCTTGTTGACGGAGCCAAACTCCTCCATGAGCTCCTTGGTGCGAGCAACGATGTTGTCGCGACCAGGCTTGAGGAGCTTGCGGGGGTCGAAGCCCTTGCCCTGCTGATCCTTGCCAGCCTCGATGTACTCGCGGACACCCTTGGCGAAGACGAGCTGCAGGTCGGTGTTGACGTTGATCTTGGAGATGCCCAGGGAGATGGCCTTCTTGATCTGATCCTCGGGGATGCCGGTGCCACCGTGCAGAACGAGGGGCAGGTCACCGGTCTGAGCCTTGATCTCGCCCAGGCGCTCGAAGGAAAGGCCAGCCCAGTCGGCAGGGTACACGCCGTGGATGTTGCCGATGCCGCAGGCGAGGAAGTCGACGCCCAGGTCAGCGATCTGCTTGCACTCAGCAGGATCAGCGAGCTCGCCGCTGGAGGTCACGCCGTCCTCGGTGCCGCCGATGCCGCCGACCTCGGCCTCGATGGACATGCCCTTGGAGTGGGCAAGCTCAACGAGCTCCTTGGTGCGGTCGAGGTTAAGCTGGAAGGTCTCCTCGTGAGAGCCGTCATACATGATGGACGTGAAGCCGGCCTCGATGCACTTGAAGCAGTCCTCGTAAGAACCGTGATCGAGGTGAAGGGCGACGGGAACGGTAACGCCCGTGGCCTCGACGGCAGCCTTGACCATGTCGGCGCAGACCTTGAAACCGCCCATCCACTTAGCGGCACCAGCGGTGCACTGAAGGATCAGCGGAGACTTGGCCTCCTCGGCGGCCTGGAGAATAGCCAGGGTCCACTCGAGGTTGTTGGTGTTGAAGGCACCGAGACCGTACTTGCCGGCCTCGGCCTTCTTGAGCATGTCTGCTGCGTTGACGAGCATAAAAGAAACCTCCTGTAAGGTTGCTCCGATAACGCCTGTGATTTTACCACGGCGTATCCGAGCATAAACGTTCGTTTGTTCACGAATATCGTCCAAACAGACTTTTTTTGACCGTTTGCCCTACGGAATCGACCCGTTGGGGAAAATATCTTGACGTTTGGACGCTTCTCGTGCTTCAGAAGCTGACTACAAAGCTACATCTGCATGAAAGGGTTCCGCATAAGCTCGCGTGCCACAGTGGTCGAATCGCCATGGCCGGTTAGGCAAACGGTATCGGGCGGGAGAAGCCGGGCGAGCTTGGAGAGCGAGCGCAGAATCGCTGCCTCGTCTCCTCCAGAAAGATCGGTGCGGCCGTGGCTGCCCGGGAATAGCGTGTCGCCCACAAAGGCAATGTTCCCCTGCTCGGTGGCAGCAAACAAGACAATGCCACCCGGCGTATGCCCGGGCACCTCGATAACCTGCAGGCAAATGTCGCCTAGCTCAATGGTATCCCCCTCGGCAAGCAGCCGCGTCGGCTCGCCCGGATCGGGCGTCTCGATGCCCCACATCGCTCGCTGCTCCTCGATATTCGCATGCGGCACAGCCGCATCCTTAACACACAGCTCGTACAAGGCGTCAGCGCCAACGGCGGCCCGAACTCCGGCTACACCGCCAACATGATCAGCATGACCGTGCGTGCAGACGGAACCGAGCACATGCACGCCAGGGTGTTCGGCTCGGATGTGCGCAACGAGGCTTTCGCCTTCCCAAGCGGGATCGATAATCAAGCATTCGCCACTCGAAATAACGGCGTAACTGTTGGTCTGGATGGGCCCGTTTACAAGCACCTCAATCGAAGCCGTACCCCGAGGGGTTAAGTCCAAAGCCGCAGCGTCCATGTGTGCGCCCTCCTTCTATAAACGTCGAGGCATCAAACGATGCCCCGAACGTAGCCAATATCATTACTGTCGCGCGCTCGTCACGCCTATACGCGACGCTTGAGCTGAGCCCCGCCCTCGCCAGGCATCAAACGGCGTGCATCGTAGACCGAGTCGACGCTGCTAATCGATGCCAGCAGCGGATCCAGACCACTCGCGTCCGAGATCTCGACCATAAAACGCAGGGTCGCAATACCTTCGCGGTTGGTCGAGGTGGCGGCGGAAAGGATGTTGCCGCCTGCATCGCCAATGGCGATGGTGACGTCCTTGAGCAGGCCCATACGATCCAGGCACTCGACCACGATCTCGACCTGGAAAAGCGTATCGGCGGCGCCATCCCACTCTACGTCAATCATGCGCTCGGGATGCTCCATGAGGCCCTTGACGTTGGGGCAGTTGGCGCGATGCACCGAAACGCCACGACCGCGCGTGATGAATCCGACGATGTCGTCGCCCGTCACGGGGTTACAGCAATGAGCCAGACGGACCAGCAGACCGCTGTTCCTCTCGCCCTTGACGATAATGCCGTTACTGGCGCTCTTACCGCGCTTTTGCGGTTTGCGGTTGGATCCGCGGGCAGGCTGCTTTACGACCTCGGCGATAGCCTCGGCCTTGGTGAGCTGTTCCTCGGGCTTGGGGTCCAAGATTTGCTCAACCTTATTGCCCACAGCGCGCGGGGCGACCTTGCCGGCGCCGACGGCGGCAAACAGGTCCCCGAGCTGCTTGTAGTTAAACTGCTCTGCCACGGCGTTGAGCGCACGCGTTGATCGCGGCGTAGAGATGCCATACCCGCGCTTACGCAGGTCCTTGGCCAGTATATCGCGGCCGGCAGCAGCGTCATCGTCTTTGGTCGCGGCGGCGAAATAACGGCGAATCTTTGACTTGGCCGAAGGTGTCTTGACGATCTTGAGCCAATCACGCGACGGCTTGGAACTCTTGTTGGTAAGGATTTCAACGCGGTCGCCCGTCTTGATCTCGTGCGTGAGCGGGGCCACCGCACCGTTGATCTTAGCGCCGACGCAGTGGTTGCCCACCTCGGTGTGAACGGCGTAGGCAAAGTCGAGCGGCGTGGAGCCGGCACGAAGCGCCATGACCTCGCCCTTGGGTGTAAAGACAAAGATCTCCTGGTCGAACAGATCGACCTTCAGCGAGTGCAGGTATTCCTTGGCGTCGGTAATCTCATCAGACGCCGCCCAGTCGAGTGAGTGCTTGAGCCAGTTAATCTGGTCGTCCAGACGCTGCGCATCGTTGGTCTTGGAGGCAGACGATCCGCCCGACTTCTTGTACAGCCAGTGGGCGGCGATGCCGTACTCGGCCTGCTCGTGCATCTCGTAGGTTCGAATCTGAATCTCGAGCGGGCGGGCCGTGGGGCCGATAACCGTCGTATGAAGCGACTGGTAGTTATTGACCTTGGGCATAGCGATATAGTCTTTAAAACGACCAGGCATGGGATGCCACAAGGTATGCACGGCACCAAGCGTGGAATAGCAATCGCGCACCGAATGAGTGATGACGCGCAGCGCCGCCAGGTCGTAAATCTCGGAGAACTCCTTGCCCTTGCGCTTCATCTTTTGATAGATGGACCAATAGTGCTTGGAACGACCGTTGATCTGAAAGTCCTCAAGACCAATGCGATTGAGCTCATCGGTGAGCGTCTTGATGGTCTCGGCCAGATAACGCTCGCGAACCTCGCGCGACTCGGCTACCATGCGCGCGATGCGCTGGTAGGCATCGGGCTCCAAGTAGAAAAAGGACAGGTCCTCGAGCTCCCACTTGATAGAGCTCATGCCCAGTCGGTCGGCCAGAGGCGCGTATACGTCCATGGTCTCGCGCGCCTTAAACAGACGGCGGTCCTCGCGCAGGGCGGCAAGCGTGCGCATGTTATGCAGGCGGTCGGCGAGCTTGACGATGATGACGCGAATGTCCTTGGACATGGCAAGGAACATCTTGCGCAGCGTGAGGGCCTGCTTCTCGTCCATGCTGTCGACTTCGATGTTGGTGAGCTTGGTCACGCCGTCGACGAGTTCTGCCACGGTTTCGCCAAACAGGCCGGAAACATCGGTAAGCGAGGTCTCGGTATCCTCGACGGTATCGTGCAGCAGCGCGGCGCACACCACATCGCAGTCCATCTTAAGATCGGCCAAAATGATGGCAACCTCGACGGGATGGTTAATGTACATCTCGCCCGAGCGGCGCTTTTGGTTGCAGTGCTTCTCGGCGGCAAAGCAGTAGGCCTGCTCCACCTTGGAGAAGTCATCCTCATTCATATATTTGAGGCACAGGCGCTCCAGCTTGTCGTAGCTGTCCGCCATAATCTCGGGCGGCAGCTCATCGGCATGCTTATAGTGCTCCATCTCAGAAAAAGGCTGGAGGGTGGAATCATGGGCGGTACGGGCTGCGGCATCCATCGAGGTCCCCTTCCCCTAGGCCCGCGGTACGATCGGGCGGTTAACTTTGGCTAGCATATCAGAAGCGCACGAATCGAGCGCCCAACTCCGGAAAGCCGAGAACTCCATGCGCGAGCGCAAGCCCTCCAAATAGCGAATTGACCTGCTTAATTGCACGCGACCGGGGTTTTCTGCCATCGCGATGCGACGCGTATCGTCAAACCCCGAAACGCGGCAGAAACCGAGTTCTTCGAAGATTCCCAGGCCGCTTGCCACCGAGCGCTCATCGACCGGCGTGCGCGCGTCGATTGCAAGGCACATCTGAGCGATGTCGATATCGCTTGCGCAGAATGAATCGTCCCCCGTCTTGCCACGGTTGGAGCGCCACATGGTCTGCAGCGCTCGATAGAGCGTGACAAGCTCATCGCGCTCGGGCGCGTAACAATCGAGCAGGCGCTCATTAATACGAGCGTCACGCGACGAATAGAGCAGGTGAATCACGGCGGGCTGTCCATCGCGGCCGGCACGACCACTCATCTGGTTAAACTCAATCGCACCAAACGGCATGTGGTAGAGCACGACATGACGGATATCGGGCAGGTTGACGCCCTCACCGAAGGCCGAAGTTGAAACGATGCAGCTGAGACTTCCGTCTCTAAAGGCTTCCTCGACACGGCGGCGATCGGAGCGCGCAAGCCCGGCGTTATAGAACGCAATATGGGTCGCGCAGTCGGGCACGCGTTTGCGCAACGTCTTGGCAAGCGCCACGGACTGGTCGCGCGAGTTCACGTAGATAACGGTCTTCTCCCCCGTCGCCACGATCGACACCAGGCGATTTTCGCGGCTCGCAAGGTCACGGTCGTCCTCGAGTTGTAGGTTCTCGCGAACGGTCTCGTCGACCACCGTCCTGGTAATCGGCAATACACGAGCAAGCTCCGCCACGACTGGGGCCGTCGCGGTAGCCGTTGCCGCCATGACAACGGGATCGCCCAGGGCTTTGAGAATATCGGGCATGTCGAGGTATGCGCTCCGGTCGCCGCCTTTGGCGAGACCGGCATGGTGCGCCTCATCGATAACGACAAAGCCAATACGTCCAGAACGTGCAAAGCGATCGCGATGGATAGACAGGAACTCCGGCGTCGTGAGAACGATGCCGATGCGGCCCGAAGCCAGGCCGGCAAACACGTCATCGCGCGCCGCCTCCACGGTCTCGCCGGTCAGCACGCCAACGCCAATGCCGAACGCGGCCATCGTCGAGGAAAGGTGATAGGCCTGGTCGGCAACGAGTGCGCGCAGCGGATAGACAAAAATGCTCGCGCGCCCGCGAAGAACCGCCTCGCGTGCGGCATGTACATGGAAAATCAGAGACTTGCCGCGACCCGTTCCCATAACGGCCAAAACGCTCTGGTGGTCGGCCAGGGCGTCAAGCGCCTCGACCTGCGCGCGGTGCGGCTGGTTCGATCCGATAAAGTTGTGAATGAGCGAGCGCGTGAGCTCGGTATAGGAAAGCTGGGCAAGCGTCTCGCGTTTACGCGACTCCAGGCGCAGGCCAGAATCCGCCGGTTGTACGCCGCGGCGAAGCTCACATGCCGGGTCGTCAACGCTGGGTGCCGTGGTATCGCGGACCAAGACATCCTTGATCATGAGCTTGGGCTTCACACGTCCCTGCCAATGCTCGGCAACGGCCTCGAACACCAAGTCGACAGCGCTGTCGCAATTGATAAGCCTGTCGATCTGCGGTACACGGAACATGATTGCCGGCACGCTCGCAGCTCCATCCGTCGCCACGAAGCGCATATGCTCGCCGGTCTTACCCACCACGGCGCGATCACACATCGTCACGCCCTCGGCAGCCAGCAGCGGCACCTTATTACCCTGGCCAAACGGCTCAAGGCGGGAAATCTGCTCGATGGTCTCGATATTCAATTCGGAAAGGTCGACCGTGGCGGCAACCTCGTCGGTGTCCTCAAAGTCCTCGGCGGGAAGCTCGGACAACACGGCGGAAAGACGTCGACGAAACTCACCGAGCTTAGACGCCTCGATGGTCACGCCCACCGCACCCGCATGTCCGCCGCGGCGAATCAGCAGGTCGGAGCAGCGCTCGACGGCTTCGAACAGGTTGACCTTGCCCACCGAGCGGCCCGAGCCACGTGCTATACCGTCCTCGATAGAGAAGAGCAACGCCGGCACGTGATATCGGTTGGTAAGGCGGCTCGCCACGATGCCCTTAACGCCCTCGTGCCAGCCTTCGCCGCCCACGACAATCGCACGCCCGCCGTCATAGGTCTCCTCGACCTTCGCCATGGCATCGCGCGTGAGCTCCGCCTCAATCTCGCGACGCTGGCGGTTGATCTCCTCGAGCTCGGCCGCCAGCGCGCTTGCCTCGATAGGATCGCGGGCAAGCAGCAGGTCGAGCGCCAGCTTGGGATCGGCCATGCGGCCGGCGGCGTTTAAGCGGGGAATGAGCGAAAACGACAGGCCGTCGGCCGTAATAGTAGAAAGGTCGGCCTTGGCAAGTGCGGCAAGCGCGATATAGCCGGGACGGGCCGTCACACGCATCTGTTGGATGCCCTCGGCGACCAGTGCGCGATTCTCGGGCGTGAGCGGCATCATGTCGGACACGGTACCCAGTGCCGCGACCTCTATCAGCGAGCGCCAATACGATGGCTTGCCCAAACGCTCGCCCAGGACCTGCACCAGCTTGAGCGCCACGCCGGCGCCGGCAAGTTCACGCGAAGGACCCTCGTCCTCGAGCTTGGGGTCGGTTAGGGGCACGCCCTGCGGCACCTGATCGGAGGGCTCGTGATGGTCCGTGACCACCAAATCGATCCCCAGGCTCTCCAGATAGGAAACCTCTTCTTTGGCGGCAATGCCGTTATCGACGGTCACGATCAGCTGGGGACGAGCGAGCTCGTTAACGCGGTCGAGCGCCGCGCGCGAAAGACCGTAGCCCTCGTCAAAGCGATGCGGGATGAACGGTGTGACATTGGCGCCAAACGTTCGCAGCGCCTCGGTCAACAGGCAGGTCGACGTAATACCGTCAACGTCAAAATCGCCGAAGACCGCAATGTGCTCGTGGTTGCGAACAGCACGCTCGACACGGTCGGCAACGACCGACATGCCCGGGATAATGAGTGGGTCGGCCCAGTCGCGATCGAGCGAAGGCGTCAAAAATAGCTGTCCTTCCTCAATCGAGGCAATACCGTGCGCAACCATAATACGCGCCACCAGCCTGGGTATGCCCAGACCAGCCGAAAGCTCCTTTTCGAGCTCGGGATTTTGCTGAGCGACCGCCCAGCGATGTGTCGTCTTAAGCGATGACATAGGCGCCCACCCCCGATAGGAGCAGGTCGCCGCGATACCTCTCACGGTTCATAGCGATGAGTCCTCTGTGTATGCCCGCTTCGGCAGGCAGATCTGTTGAACGGATTTATTATACCGTGCGGCACGGACGCAGAGCCTCGCGGCACGCCCTGGTTTCGGTAAACGAGGCCGGTAATAGCCTCGAAATAATCGAGCGTTTCTGACGCACGGACTCATGCGAGCGTCTAGCATATCCATTCAAACGAGTTCGCGGATAAAGGGAGTCACGGGGCATATGAAGCAATGGGTTGGACTGGGAAAGTTCCTCGCGGGGCACATGCAGGTCATCGTTCCGATTTGCGTAACGCTCGGCGTGCTCTTTCCCCAGCAGATCGGCGTACTCAAGCCCATCGTTCCCGCCCTCTTCGCCTTTATGACATTCCAAGGTGCGCTCAGCAACACCTTCCACCAGGTCGCTGAGGTGTTCCGCCGTCCCCTGCACCTGATTTTGGCGCTGCTCGTCTCGGCGGTGCTTATTCCCATAGCAGCCTATGCCATGGGATCGCTGTTCTTTGGCTCCAATCCCAACCTTGTCTGCGGCATCGTGCTCGAGTACAGCGTACCCGTGGCGGTCACTGCCTTTATGTGGATTAGCATGTTCGGCGGCAACGGCCCGCTCGCGCTCACCATCATCCTGACGTCCTCGGTTATCTCGCCTGTGACGATTCCGCTCACGCTGAAGCTCTTGCTGGGTGCCACCGTCTCGATCGATGTGCCGAGCATGATGCAGGACATGGCCTTTATGATCGCCATCCCCGCCGTACTCGGCATCGTGATCAACGAGCTCACACGTGGATGGGGACACGAGAAGCTCTCCCCCGCGCTCTCGCCCGCCTGCAAGTTCATGATGATGGGCATTATCGCCTCCAACTCCACCGCCATGAGCGAGTACGTCCTGCACATGAACGCGATGCGTCTGGAAGTCGCCCTCTTTATTTTGACCTTCGCCATCAGCGGCTTTGTCGTCGGTTTTCTGGTCGCCCGTGCGCTGCATCTGCCATATAGCGAGACGACTACCATGTGCTTTACCTGCGGCATGCGTAACATCTCTTCGGGCGCCGTCATCGCCACACAGTACTTTCCAGGCGAAGTCGTGTTTCCCGTCATGTGCGGAACGCTGTTTCAGCAGATACTCGCCTCGTTTATCGGGCATCTCTTTGAGCGTCTGACCGGCGAGGAGCGCGCCGCTCAGCGCAAGCGTGTCGAGGCCGGCCGCGACGCCATGGCGCGCTAGACTGTCCGCATTACACGGGTGTTAATCTTGCTATACGAGCGTTTCCAGATGCGCACGCAAGCGCTCAGCATCGATATCGAGCGTTGTCTCGGCATTGACCTGGGCCAAACGATAACCGACAAAGTAGGGCGAAACCACCCAACGCGGCAGCGCCTTGGCAATGGTCCGACCGCCCAGGTGATAGAAGAACAAGTTGTACGACTCTGCGCGACCACCGTGGTGCTCGTTCAGGATATAGCGCAGAGCCACCTGGATTGCATCGGCGAAGAGATCTGCCTCGGCTTGGTCTCTTGTGTCATCGCTGGCGGCAATTCCCTGCGGGGCTGAAACGTTGACCTCAAAGAACCCCATGATCGGTTCGGTTGAGATGTTGGCCGCGATTCTCCCCTGTTGCCAGACATTGATGCCTTCGAAATTGGCGGAAGTCAACGAAGCATAGCCGTCTTCCTGCTCCAAACCCACAATCTGCATGTGCGGATGAACGAGACTACCGCCCGAGAGAGGACCCTTGTTCTTGTACATGAGCACGCTTCGATACTGCTGCGAATCGATCATCTGCTGCCAGCAATCCAGGGCAAACCTCATCACATGGTGGAGTTCATCTGGCTCATAGGTCGCCAGGTCGGCATCGTGATCGGCTGACTCGATCAGCACGGTTTGACGGGTGGCGCGCAGGGTTTTGAACTTATTCTCGAGCCAGATGCAGTCGCCGTCGCGCCGGATGATATTGGCGAGTCCCTCGGTATCGCAAAAGGGGCACGCGGTGCCAGGGCGCCGGTTGTCGTCGGGCTTGCCGCTCGCCTGCTGAACGTCAAATACCAGCGCCACGGGTTACGCCTCCAGCGGCACGATCTTGGTGCCATGGAGCTCGGAGACGCCCAATGCCGCCGCCACGGTATCGCGGTTGGCCGTGGAAATGCCGCCGCCGGGAAGGATGGTCAGGCGGTCGCCCGCATACTCGACAAGACGCGATAGGTGCTCCAGATTGTCCTCGATCGGCGTTCCGGCAGCACCACCATGCGTGAGTATGCGCGTAACGCCGCAGTCGGCAAGTGTATCAATCGCATCGAGCTGAGCCTCGGGCGAGAGCTGGTCGAAGGCCATGTGGAAGGTGATGTCAAGGGACTCGCGCTTGCACTCCTCGGTCGCGCAGCCCGCAGCCATCACGAGGGCGCCGAGTGTAAGCTCATCGAGCGCCCATCCGCCGGCACAAGGCTTGCAGCAGCCAAAGACCAAGCCGTCGGCGCCGGCGCTCACGGCAAGGCCCAGGTCCATCTCCATCATGCGCAGCTCGTCCTGGTTGTAATGAAAGTCGCCGCCACGCGGACGAATCATGCACATCACTCGCGCGTCATGCTCATGAGCGTAGCTGACCGTAGCGCTGATAACGCCAGCGGAAGGCGTGGTGCCACCGACGGCGAGGTTGTCACACAGCTCGATGCGCCCCGCACCGGCCTCGATGGCCGCCGGCACCTGCTCAAAGTTCTCGGCACAAAACTCGTACAGCATAGATAGACCCCCAGATGACAAACGTTTTCCGATGGGCATTGTCGCACGCCCCCATGAAGTTGCGGTGGAATAGGGACTGTTTTGGCCTCTGAGGCTCCCATTTAGTCCCTATTCCACCGCAACATAAAGGGGGCAGAACCAAAGTAACGCCGCAGGCAGAGGACCGACAGCGAGCGGGCGCCAGAGCGAACAAATTGGCATGAAAAGAGGGCGGCATAGACCTTCTGGTCATGCCGCCCTCTTTGAATGACAAGTTGTCGCTCTGGTGCCCGCGCAGCGTCGGCTGGTCCGCCGTTCGGCAGAACGGCGGAACCGCCTAACCGCCCAGGTAGGCTTTACGCACGTTATCGTCGTGCAGCAGCTCTTGGCCGGTGCCGGTCATGGTGATCTTGCCGGTCTCGAGCACGTAGCCGCGCGTGGCGATCGAAAGTGCCATCTGGGCGTTCTGCTCGACCAGAAGCACCGTGGTACCGGCCTTGTGCAGGTCCTCGACAATCTGGAAGATCTGCTCGATCAGAATCGGCGCCAGGCCCATGGAGGGCTCATCGAGCATGAGCAGCTTGGGATTGCTCATGAGGGCACGGCCCATGACGAGCATCTGCTGCTCGCCGCCAGAAAGGGTGCCGGCCACCTGGCGACGGCGCTCCTTAAGGCGCGGGAACTGCTCGTAGACGCGCTCGAGTCCCGGAGCCACCGTGGACTTGGGCTGCGTATAGGCGCCCATCTCCAGGTTCTCCTCAACCGTCATCTGCAAAAAGGCGCGGCGGCCTTCGGGAACCTGGGCCAGGCCCTTGCCCACCAGCTTGTCGGCGGGCGTGTGGGTAATATCCTCGCCCATGAACTTGATAGAACCGGTCTTGGAACGCAAAAGGCCCGAGACGGTCTTGAGCGTCGTTGACTTGCCGGCACCGTTGGCGCCAATCAGGGCCACGATCTCGCCCTCGTTGACGTTAAAGGAGATGTCCTTGATGGCGTGGATAGCGCCGTACCAGACGTTGATGTTGTAGACGGAAAGCATCGGCTCTGCCATTTAGTTCTCCCCCTTATCCTGCTTGCCCAGATACGCCTCGATAACGGCTTCGTTGTTCTGGATTTCCTCTGCCGTGCCCTTGGCGATGACCTTGCCAAAGTTAAGCACGCAGATGCCCTCGCAGATATTCATGACAAGCGACATATCGTGCTCGATCAGCATGATGGCAATGCCAAAGGTGTCGCGAATCTTTACGATGTTCGCCATGAGCTCCGCGGTCTCGGACGGATTCATGCCGGCGGCAGGCTCGTCAAGCAGCAGCAACTTGGGATTGGTGGCAAGCGCACGAACGATCTCCAGACGACGCTGGGCGCCATAAGGCAGCGAGCCGGCCTGCTCGTTT
The DNA here is from genome assembly GCA_902475375.1 of uncultured Collinsella sp. GTDB lineage: Bacteria > Actinomycetota > Coriobacteriia > Coriobacteriales > Coriobacteriaceae > Collinsella. The sequence goes on from CABRZC010000023.1 coordinate 15,328, forward strand.
GCCAGGTGCTCCATATCAAAGATGGACAGCAGTTCCATGGCGCGCTCGTGAGCAGCCTTCTCGTGCTTCCAATACGTCGGCAGGCGCAGCACGCCCTCAAAGCCGGAGTAGCGCTCCTGGTTGTGCAGGCCGACCTTAACGTTATCCTCCACCGTCATGGTGTTGAACAGACGAATGTTCTGGAAGGTACGGGCAATACCCATGCGGTTGACCTGATAGACCGACTTGCCCGAGGTGTCCTCGCCATCGAGCAGGATGGTGCCGTGCGTAGGCTGGTACACCTTGGTGAGCAGGTTGAAGACCGTGGTCTTGCCGGCACCGTTGGGGCCGATAAGACCGGCGATCTCAGTCTTGCCGATGGTCAGGCTAAAGTCATCGACTGCCTTAAGGCCGCCGAATTCAATGCCCAGGTGGATGCACTCGAGCGCCGGGCGCTGGCCCAGGTCGCGGTCGGGAACGATGGCGCCAGAAGGATACGGGACCATCTTGCCCTTGTTGAACTCAAATTTACTGGGCATCGGCTGCCACCTCCTTCTTGGAAGCAAAGCGGTCCTTGACGCGACCGAAGAACGCCTTGAGCTGCGGGTTGTTGGTAAAGATCATGACCAAGATCAGCACGATGGCGTAGATGAGCATGCGGTAGTCCGAGAACTGACGGAGCAGCTCGGGAAGCACCGTGAGCAGCGCCGCGGCGATAACGGAACCGCGCATATTGCCCAGACCGCCCAGGACCACGAACACCAGAATAAGGATGGACGTGTTGAAGTCGAACTTAGTGGCGGAAAGCTGCGAGAAGTTACCGCCGAACAGGGCCCCGGCGGCACCGGCGAGGGCAGCAGAAACCACGAAGGCGATCATGCGGTACTGGGTGACGGAGATGCCCACGGACTCGGCTGCAATCTTGTTGTCGCGCACGGCCATAATGGCACGGCCGGTACGGCTGCGAACCAGGTTGAGCACGATCACGAGTGCGACCATGACCAGGATGGCGCCGGCAAGGAAGGTCGAATAGGTCGACACGCCCGATGCGCCCTGGGCACCCTTGATGATGGCGGTGCCGTCCTCGAGCAGGTGCAGGTCGTCGATCGTGGAGTTACCCGTGATGTTAAAGATCACATGCAGGCCGCGGGAGTCGACGCCCACGATAAGGCAGGTGACGATCTCTTTGATGATCTCGCCAAAAGCCAGGGTCACGATGGCCAGGTAGTCACCGCTCAGGCGAAGGACCGGGATACCAATCAAAAAGCCCAAGATGGCAGCGGCGATAGCGCCGACCACAATGCTGATGATCAGACGCATCGGGTCGGACGGAACGGCGCTCTCGAGCGCGACGGCGGTAACGATGCCCGTGTAGGCACCGACACTCATAAAGCCCGCATGGCCCAGCGACAGGTCGCCCGCGATGCCGACGACGAGGTTGAGGGAAATGGCCATAACGATGTAGGCCGTGATGGGAACCAGCTGGCCGGCGATCATGCGCGGGATCATATGGTTAGACTGCATAAAGAACACGATGGCAAATGCCACGATGCACATGGCATACGTAACAAAGTCGTGACGCGTCTGCTTGTCTTTAAGAAACTTCATAACGCTCACCTACACCTTCTCGGGGACGTACTTGCCCAAGAGGCCGGCAGGCTTGACGAGCAGGACGATGATCAAAACACCAAAGACGATGGAGTTGGCAAGGCTCGTGGAAATGTATGCCTGCGCCATCGCCTCGATGATGCCGATGAGGATGCCACCGACAAAGGCACCGGGGATGGAGCCGATGCCGCCGAAAACGGCAGCGTCGAAGGCCTTGATGCCAGGCATGGCGCCCGTGGTGGGCTGCAGGACCGGCGAGTAGGAGCACAGGAGCACACCGGCGATGGCGGCAAGGGCGGAACCGATGGCAAACGTCATCGAGATGGTGCGGTTGACGTTGATGCCCATGAGCTGAGCGGCGGCCTTGTCCTCGGACACGGCGCGCATGGCTTTGCCCATCTTGGTCTTACCTGTAAAGAACATCAGACCGGCCATGATAACCAGGCAGGCGACGATGGTGACGAGCGAGACGGCGCTTACGTTGAACTTGGCCAAGAACTCCGGCACCTGGAAGGTGACGAGCGAAGTGAAGTTCTTGGGCGTGGCGCCCCACAGAAGCTGCGCGGCGTTCTGCAGGAAGTAAGACACGCCGATGGCCGTGATCAGAACGGCCAGAGGGCCCGCCTGGCGCAGCGGCTTGTATGCCAGACCCTCGATGAGAACACCGAGAACCGTGCAGACCACACAAGAGAGAACTACAGATGCCCAGCCCGGGAGGCCGAGATACGACGTGGCACAGAACGAGACATAGGCACCGACCATGATGACGTCGCCGTGAGCGAAGTTGAGCATCTTGGCGATACCGTAGACCATGGTGTAGCCCAACGCGATGATGGCGTAGACGCTGCCCATGGACAGGCCGTTGACCAGGTATTGGATAAAGACCGTCATGTTCCACATCCCCCTTTCGAATAGGTTTCCAGTTGATGTATGAAACAGGGACGTTACACTGTCCCTAGATACCAAGCAAGCAGGGAAGGCCAAAACCTCCCCTGCTTGGGATCAAAACCGCTCTATATAAGGCGGCCTATTAGGCCTGTACGTACTTGCCGTCGGTAATGACGTACGCCGTCGGGTCCTTCTGGACCTGACCCTTGTCGTTCCAGGAGAGCTTGCCAGTCAGGCCGTCAACGGTAATGTTGCGCATGGCCTCGGGCAGCTTCTCGGCAACCTCGGTGGGGTCGGCGTCGACGCCCAGGCCGGCCTCCTTGAGAGCCTCGACCACAGCATGCACGCCGTCGTAGGCGTCGGCGGCAAACTGGTCGGGGGTATCGCCGTACTTATCCTTGTAAGCGTTGACAAAGTCGGCGTTCTTCTCGTCGTCGGCGGAGAACGGGGTCATGAGTAGCAGACCCTCGGCAAGAGAGGTGTCGAAGCCCTCAACGCCCAGGATGCCGTCCATGCCGTCGCAGCCCATCATCTTGACGTCGTAGCCCATGTCCTTGGCGTTCTTGAGCAGGACGGACGCCGGCGTGTAGTAGATCGGCGCAAAGATCATGGTGGCGCCTGCCTGCTTGGCCTTGGTCAGCTGGTTGGTAAAGCTCGTGGCGGAGTCGTCCTTAAAGGTCTCCTCGTCGACAATCTCAAGCTTAGACTTAGCGGCCTGGGCCTTAAAGGAATCTGCGATGCCCGAAGAATAGGCGTCGCCGGAGTTATAGAACAGCACGAACTTCTCGTTCGCATACTTCTCTGCCAGGAACTTGGCAGCGTTGACACCTTGGTTGGGGTCGGTAAAGCAAACCTGGAAGACGCAATCCTTGCCCTTGGTAACGTCCTCGGAGGACGCGGACGGGGTGATCATGAACGTCTCGGGGTCGTTGCCGCACTCGGCGGCAACGGCGACCGACGCACCCGTGGTGGTCGGACCGACGAGGGCCTGCATGCCCCAGTCGAGCAGGGTGTTGAAGGCGTTGACGGCCTTCTCGCCGTCAGCCTGGTCGTCCTCGGCCTTGCTGACAAGCGGCAGCTCCTTAGTCGAGAAATCCTTGCAGCCAAGCTCGACAGCCTGTGTAACGGACTTGCCGTAGGACGCGTTGGCGCCGGTCAGCGGGCCGATGGTACCGATCTTAAACGAAGCGTCGCTCGAAGCGGAACCGCTGTCGCCGCCGTTGGAGGAGCAACCAGCTAGAATGGACATCGCCCCCAGACCTGCTGCGCTCGCGATAACGCTCCTGCGATTCATAACAGGGTTCAATGACTTACCGGTGAGGCTCGACATGCGGCTCTCCTCTCAAATCTCGTCGGGTTTCGGTTACCCGACAGGCCATCCTTCGCCGTGTTCGGCGTTCGCAAAATACTAGACGCTTTAGTTAAGGAAAGTGGCGATTATTTCAACTTTTCTTTGGATTTGTTCGTTTATCCATAATTCTGCGTATTTCTATTACTTTATGCAGTAATGCCACTTTATTGTGTGAAAGTAATGTTTCCGTTCTGTTACAGGCGTCCCTGCCCTGAATAAAACGGCCTCACCGGTCGCGCTTTATGCGCACTTAGGCGGCGATGTACTTGCCGTCCTGAATCACATAGGCTGTGGCGGGCTTTTCGACCTGGCCCTCGTCATTCCACGTCAGCTCGCCTGTCAGGCCCTCGATCTTGATCTTGCGCATGGCGCGGGCAAGGTCGCCGGCAATGTCGGCACCGTCAGCCGAAATGTCAATCCCCGCCCTATCGATAGCCTCGGCGATGGCGTGGACGCAATCGTAAGCGTCGGCGGCAAACTGGTTGGGCGTCTCGTCGTAGGCATCCTTATAGGCCTTGACGAAGTCGGCATTCTTCTCATCGTCAGCAGAGAACGGGGTCATGAGCAGCACACCCTCGGCAAGAGAGGTATCGAAGCCCTCAACGGAGAGCAGGCCGTCCATGCCGTCGGTGCCCATAAGCGTCATGTCGTATCCCATGTCCTTGGCGTTCTTGAGCAGGACGGACGCCGGCGTGTAGTAGATCGGCGCAAAGATGAGCGTGGCGCCGGCCTCCTTGGCCTTGGTGAGCTGGTTGGTAAAGCTTGTGGAAGAGTCGTCCTTAAAGGTCTCGGTATCGACGATGTCGAGCTTGGACGCCTTGGCCTGCTCGGCAAAAGCGTCGGCAACGCCCGAGCTATACGTATCGCCGGAGTTGTAGAACAGGGCGATCTTGGCATCCGCGTACTTCTCGGCCAAGAACTTCGCGGCGCTGGCGCCCATGGTGGGATCGGTGAAGCAAACCTGGAAAACCGTGGTCTTATCCTTGGTAACGTCGAGCGACGAGGCCGAAGGCGTGACCATGAGCATATCGTCGGCGATCTCGCCCGAGACAGCGACGGCGGCACCGGTGGTGACGGGGCCGACGAGCGCCTGCATGCCCCAGTCGCACAAGGTATTGAAGGCGTTGATGGCCTTCTCGCCGTCAGCGACGTCGTCCTCAGACTTAAGCGAGAGTTTGAGGTCCTTGGTCGAAAAATCCTTGGCGGCGAGCTTGGCACCCTTCTCGGCCGAAACGCCATAGGTTGCCGCGGCGCCGGTCAGAGGGCCGATGACACCGATCTTGAAGGTCTTGCCGTCATCGGCGGAGCCGCCGTCCGAGCCACCCGACGAGCAACCAGCGAGTGCCGCGGTGCTACCGAACGCCGCGGCGCCAGCCAAGAAACTCCTGCGGTTAAGTACGTTGTTGATGCTAAACATGGTGTCCCCCTTTTCGCTGGCCGCGGTGCGGCCGTCTTGCGGTACAGGGCAAACCTTATGGTGCAAACGTTGACAGTTTGTTACGGAAGTTCGTTTGTAGCGAGCGTGTTTCCAATGTTTCCGCAGCGTTTCGGGGGTGGCGTTTTATGCTGCTCCCGCTGCCAGGCAAGCACGCGCCCGCACTTCACGCTAGAATGCACTCAACCTTTAAGCGGTTAATCCATCCATAAGATGCACGAAGGAGCTATCTATGAGCGAACCCCTGCGCACCGTGAACGTCGGCCTCATCGGTCTGGGAACCGTCGGCGGCGGCGTGGCCCGTCTGATCAAGAGCCACCACGATGAGTACCTGGCCGCCTACGGCATCGACCTTAAGCTGACCCGCGCCTGCGCGCTTGCCTGGGAGCAGGCCGAAGCCGCCGGTATTGAGCGCGAGGCCTTTACGAGCGACTGGCACGACGTCGTCACCGACCCCGCCGTCGATATCGTCGTCGAGCTCATCGGCGGCGAGCACCCCGCGACCGAAATCTTCACCACCGCCTTCGAGAACGGCAAGCACGTCGTCTCTGCCAACAAGGCCCTGCTGGGCCGTCATGTCGAGACGCTCGCCGAGAAGGCGCGCGCGTGCGGCGTGCAGATTAAGTGCGAGGCCAGCTGCGGCGGCGGCATCCCCATTGTCAGCACGCTCGAGCACGACCTGGTGGGCAACAAGATCCTGACCATCGCTGGCATTCTCAACGGCACCACCAACTACATCCTGTCGCGCATGGACGCCGAGGGCGCCGATTACGCTGACGTGCTCGCCGACGCCCAGGCAAAGGGCTATGCCGAGGCCGACCCGTCCGCCGACGTCGACGGCTTCGACGCCGCCAGCAAGACGGCAATCCTCGCTTCCATCGGCTTTGGCACCCGTGTGACCACCGACGATGTCTACCAGCAGGGTATCCGTACCATCGGCGCCGAGGACATTGCCCAGGCCCGCGAGCTCGGCTATACCATCAAGCTGCTGGGCATCGCACGCAACACCGACGCTGGCGTCGACGTCCGCGTGCATCCCACGCTGATCCCCGCCGACCACATGCTTGCCAAGGTCAACGGCGCCATGAACGCCGTCTACGTGGTGGGCGACGCCGTGGGCGAGACCATGTTCTACGGCGCGGGCGCAGGCTCCTTCCCCACCGCAAGTGCCGTCGTGGGCGACATCCTGTCGCTCTCCGAGCAGATCAGCCGCGGCGTGGCTCCGCTGCCCGAGATTGAGCCCTATGGCCACAACCTCGCCTTTAAGCCCATGGACGAGCTCCAGACCAAGTACTATGTGCGCCTGAAGGTCGCCGACCGCGTGGGCGCCCTGTCCGAGACGGTCGACATCTTTGCCAAGCACAACATCTCGATCTCGCTCATCAACCAGGTCGAGGACGGCAAGTCGGGCGTCAGCGATGCCTGCTCGGTCATCTTCCTGACGCACCGCGCGCTCGAGAAGGACGTCCAGGCTGCCGCCGCCGAGCTTGCCAGCGTCGACTGCGTGGCCGAGGTCGCCAACGTCCTGCGCATCGAGGACGTCGAGGCTTGGACCGAAGGCGTCATGGCCAACTAGTTCGGTTCTCGCCATACGACATATATGTTTGAGGGGCTCCCGTCCGGTCTTGGACGGGAGCCCCTTTTGCTTGCCCGCTCGGAGCGCATTGACGCGGCCAGCGTTTGAACAACTTGACCGTTCGGTGTCAACCAGGGATACCGCTCACCGATAAGCAGGCATGTTTGTTTTTGTCCGCCGCTATCCTGTGCTGCGTACGTCCACCCCCGAAGAATGGAGGCACCATGTTGCTCGAGGGCAAGAAAGCAATCATCACCGGAGGCACGCGCGGCATCGGCTATGCCATCGCCTGCCGTTTTATCGAGGAGGGCGCCGCCGTCACCGTCTTTGGCTCGCGTCAAGAGACCGCCGATGCGGCCGTTGAGAAGCTGACAGCCGCCTATCCCGACGCCAAGGTCTGGGGCCGCTCCTGCGACCTCACCTCGCTCGAGGCCGTGACTGAGGCCTTTACCCAGGCTGCAGCCGACATGGGCGGCTTGGACACGGTCGTCAACAATGCCGGTATCTCCCAGCGTTCACCCCTCTTGGACTACACGGCCGAGGAATTCGCCAAAGTCATGGACCTCAACGTCGTCGCCGTCTTTAACGGCCACCGGGCGGCCGCCAAGATTATGACCGAGGCCGGCCACGGCGGCACCATCACCACCACGAGCTCAATGGTCGCCAAGTACGGTCAGCCCTCTGGCGTCGGTTACCCCACGTCCAAGTTTGCCGTCAACGGCATGGTCCAGTCGCTCTCGCGCGAGCTCGCCCCCATGGGTATTCGCGTCAATGCCGTCGCACCCGGCGTAACCAAAACCGATATGGTCGCCAACCTGCCCGAAGAGGTTATTAAGCCCATCGTCGCCACCATTCCGCTGGGTCGCATGGGCGAGCCCGAGGATGTCGCCAACGCCTTTGTCTTCTTGGCGAGCGACATGTCCTCCTATGTCACGGGCGCCATCCTCCCCGTCGACGGAGCCGCCCGCTCCTAAGAGGCCACGAGCTTCGGCCCCTAGCCTCAACATGGCTCAACCAAGAAGGCGCGCTGCCCGCATCAACCGCGGGCAGCGCGCCTTCTTCTGTTTGAAGGGAAACTGCGTCCCGTTTCG
>CABRZC010000024.1 GCA_902475375.1 uncultured Collinsella sp.
CTGACTTTGTCGAGATGTTCGTCGGCGTCGGCGCGAGCCGCGTGCGCGACCTCTTTAAGGAGGCCAAGTCCCAGGCTCCGTCGATCATCTTTATTGATGAGATCGATGCCGTGGGACGTCAGCGCGGAGCCGGTCTGGGCGGCGGTCACGACGAGCGCGAGCAGACGCTCAACCAGCTGCTGGTCGAGATGGACGGTTTTGAGGAAAGCGAGTCGGTCATCCTGATCGCCGCAACCAACCGCCCCGATATTCTGGACCCGGCATTGCTGCGCCCCGGTCGTTTTGACCGCCAGGTTACGGTCGACCGTCCGGACGTAAAGGGCCGCGAGCAGATCTTGCGCGTGCATGCCGAGAACAAGCCGATGGACGAGGACGTTAAGTTTGAGAAGCTCGCCCAGATGACCGTTGGCTTTACCGGTGCCGATTTGGCGAACCTGCTCAACGAGTCTGCGCTGCTGGCCGCTCGCCGTCATCGTTCCGTGATCTCGATGGACGAGGTCGAGGAGTCGATGGAGCGCGTGATTGCCGGACCGCAACGCAAGGGTCGCGTGATGACCGAAGCCGAGCGCACCACGATTGCCTACCATGAGAGCGGCCATGCTCTGGTGGGTCACATCCTGGAGCACTCCGATCCGGTTCATAAGATTTCGATTGTCAGCCGCGGCCAGGCTCTGGGCTACACGTTGCAGCTTCCGCAGGAGGATCACTTCCTCAAGACCAAGAACGAGATGCTCGACGAGCTTGCCGTGTTCTTGGGCGGCCGCGTCGCCGAGGAGCTCATGTGCGATGACATCACGTCGGGCGCGAGCAACGACCTAGAGCGCGCGACTAAGATGGCACGCGAGATGGTAACGCGTCTGGGCATGAGCGAGGAGCTGGGCACGCAAGTGTTTGGCGAGGCGCAGCATCAGGTGTTCCTTGGTCGCGATTACGCCGATCACCAGGATTACTCCGAGGAGACGGCGCGCCGCATCGATATCGAGGTTCAGCGCATCATGCGCGAAGCCCATCGCCGTGCGGTCGAGATTTTGGATGCCCGTCGCGATCAACTCGATCTGATGGCGAAGGTGCTGCTTGAGCGCGAGACCGTCGAGGGCGACGCCGTGAATGCCCTGCTCGACAACGAGTGGGATGCCTACCTTGAGCGCGAGGGCGATATCCTGGCGGCCAAGGAGGAACGCAATGCCAAGGCGGCCGGCATGCCGACCAAGAAGCGCGCGCCTCGCATGAGCGAGGAGGAGCTGGCGGCTGATGCCGCAGCTTTTGCGCAGGCGGCCATGCAGGAGGATGCCGAAGCCGTATCCAATGACGCCGGCGATGACTGCGCCGCCAACGTCGATGCCGACGTCGACACCGAGGCCGACAAATAGTCTTTGTGGCGAAAGCCTCCGCGGGGAAACCTGCGGAGGCTTTTCCTTTTGGCCGATATGAGGCCGTCTGTTGATTGGGGACAGACTTAAATGAGCGTTTTCACGCATTTAAGTCTGTCCCCAATCAACATTGCTTTTCGATAAATTTCGGGCTGCATTGCTGCGGTACTTTGCTTGACTAAAGCGTACAATAGCGCCTATGCGAAAGGGGAACAGATGATCAACGAAACTATGTATGCTCGCGGTGCGGAAAGCTCCATCATCCGCGAGATCTTTAGCTATGGTCTTGAGCGCAAGGCACAGATCGGTGCGGAGAACGTATTCGATTTTTCGCTGGGCAACCCGAGTGTTCCGGCGCCCGCTGCCGTGGCGGAGTCCATTAAGAAGGCCTTGGAGCTGCCGAGCGACCAACTGCACGGCTACACCCCCGCACCGGGCCTGCCGCAATGTCGAGCAGCCGTCGCCGAATCGCTCAACCGCCGCTTTGGCACGAGCTATGAGGGCAAGGACGTCTTTATGACGGTGGGTGCCGCGGCTTCGCTCACCTGCACGCTCAACGCCGTTACGAACCCGGGCGATGAGGTTGTTGTTATCGCCCCGTACTTCCCGGAGTATCGCGTGTGGATTGAGAAGGCCGGCTGCACGTGTATCGAGGCGCTCGCCGATGAAGACACGTTCCAGCTGAGCGTGGACAACGTGCTCAAGGCGATCAGCGAAAAGACGGCGGCCGTCATCATCGACTCGCCCAACAACCCGACCGGTGCCGTATATACGCGCGACACGCTGACGCGACTGGCCAATGTTCTGCGCGAGGCCAACGCTCAGCGTGATCCTGAGAATCCGATTATGCTCATCTCGGATGAGCCGTACCGCGAGATTGTGTACGGTGCCGAGGTGCCTTGGGTGCCTTCGATCTACGAGAACACCGTCGTGTGCTATTCGTATTCCAAGTCGCTGTCGCTGCCGGGTGAGCGCGTGGGTTGGATCTTGGTTCCCAACACCAATCCGCAGGCTGCGCGTCTGATGCCGGCTGTTGCGGGTGCTGCCCGTACGCTGGGTTTTGTATGCGCACCGGCGCTCTTCCAGCGCGTGATTATCGATTGCATCGATGAGCCGAGCGATATCGATGCCTATGCTCGCAACCGCACAGCGCTTACCGACGCCTTGGCGGACTACGGCTATACCTATGTTGAGCCGGACGGTGCTTTCTACCTGTGGGTGAAGGCACTCGAGCCCGATGCGAATGCGTTTTGCGAGCGTGCAAAGAAGTATGAGGTGCTTGCGGTTCCGTCGGACAGCTTTGGCATGCCGGGCTGGTTCCGCCTTGGCTACTGTGTGAGCTACGAGACCATCGTCAATTCGCTACCCGCTTGGAAACAGTTGGCGGACGTGTACCGTTAAAAGTAAAGCGCTCTGCCTACAATGTTTTACGTGAAACGGGGTTTGGTGTTAAGCCGGACCCCGTTGTCATGGACGTTGTGTCGTTGGGATGGAGTGGTTTTACGACTATCGAAGGCTATGCGTACAATGAATATAAGCGACGGCCATGCCAGATAAGGAGACCCGATGCCCTACCTGCTTTCTTGTGACATTCACACCCATACGATGTTCTCTGCGCATGCATATTCGACCATTGAGGAGAACGTGTACTGGGCGGCAGAGCGTGGTCTGCAGGTGCTCGGATCTGCCGACCATCTGAGCTCTATGGTTACGGCTTGCCCTAATGACCTGCGCAGTTATCAGTTCTTTATCAACCAGAATATCTGGCCGCGCATTTGGAGCGGCGTGCTGGTGCTGCGTGGTGCCGAGGCCGATATCGTTTCACTGGACGGAAGCCTGTTTGGCGAGGACACTCCTGTCACGCTCAATATCGCCGGCGATTCGTACAGCCGCCCGCATTCGCTGTTCGATTTGGTTACGCGCAATTTGGATTATTTGGTGGCAAGCGTGCATAATCCGCAGCTCGCTGAAGGCGCGACGCTGGCCCAGACGACCGAGATGTATATCAATGCCCTGGAGCATCCCAAGGTGTTCATGCTGGGTCACGCGGGTCGCGCCGGTGTTCCCTTTGATATCGATGAGGTGCTGTTGGCGGCCAAGGCCAAGCACAAGATCATCGAGATCAACAACCACAGTCTTGAGCATGGCACGGGTGCCGAGCATTGGAACGTATGCCGCAAGATCGCCGAGCGCTGCGCCGAACTGGGCGTGGGCATTGGCGTCTCGACTGATGCACATATTGGCATGGCGATTGGCAAGCTCGATCACGCGCGTAAGATGCTCGACGAGATTCACTTCCCGCTGGACCTGATCGTGACGCGCGACCGCGAGACGCTGCTGCGCGAGATGGCTGCAGCCGGCGTGTGCGACCTGTGCAAGGGGATGTAGCTGAGTTTATAAACCAAGCGAAGGGGGCGGTCCAGGCGGGCCGCCCCCTTCGCTTGTGCCGGACAATTAGCGGCGTTCGAGGACCGCTACGGTTTCGGTGTGGTCGGTGTGGGGGAACATGTCGACGGGCGTGATCTTGAGCAGGCGATAGCCTCCGTCGAGGAGCTGGTGCAGGTCGCGCTCTTGGGTCACGGGGTTGCAGCTGATATAGGTGATGCGGCGCGGCTTAAGTGCGCAGGCAGCTTCGAGGAACTCGGGGGTGGAGCCGGCGCGCGGTGGGTCGATGGAAAGGACGTCGACGCGCTCGTTGTTGTCGGCGGCATCTAGGATGTAATCGGTGGCATCGTCGGCCATAAACCAGGCGCTGCGGGTAAGACCGTTGAGCTCGGCATTGCGGCGCGCGTCGGCAATGCCCGCCGGGTTGCGCTCCACGCCGAGCAGCATGATGCCGATGCCCTTGCTCTGGGCATCTTTAGCTGCGCAAAGACCGATGGTGCCGCTGCCGCAGTAGGCATCCATAAGCACATCGCCCTGGCGCAGGTCCATGCCGTCGATAGCGAGCTGATAGAGCAATTCGGTCTGCTGCGGGTTGGTCTGGTAGAACGCGGTAGGGGAGATGTCGAACTCGCAGCCGAGTAGCTGGTCGCGCATGCATTCGGCGCCATAAACGATACGGGTTTCCTCACCGAGGATGGCGTTGCCAGGGCGCCCGTTGATGTTTTGGGCGACGGTGACGATGCGCGGATCGAGCGCCGCGACGGCCTCAAAGAACTCTTGCGCATGCGGTAAGTCACGCTGGGCGGTCACGAGCGTAACCATGACCTGGTCGGTACGCCAACCGCAGCGGACGACGGCATAGCGAAGCAAGCCCAGGTGCTTGTCCTCGTTAAAGGCGGGAATGTGCAGGCGCTCGGCCTCACGCGCGATGCCGTTGAGGATCTGTCGGGCGCCCGGTGCCTCGACGGGGCATTCAGGAACAGCAACGATTCTGTGCGTGCCACGTTCAAAAAAGCCGCAGCGGACAGCGCCCTCCTTGCCGGGAGCAAAGGGGGTGGCAGCCTTATGACGAAAACCACGCGGAGCAGGATATTTGCCCGGGTCGCCCAGGGTGACTCCCATACCGCGAATGGGGTCGACGCTAATACCCTCGCGCTCGCAAAGAGCGGCAAAAAGCTCCTCCATAGCAGTCTGCTTGGCCGCCAGCTGCTTTTTATAAGGACGATTGAGCGCCGTGCACCCACCGCAGGCTTTCATGATGGAACAGGGAGACTTGGGATCCACAGCCTTACGCGCAGACGAAACCTGATCTTTATGCGAGCGCTTGGAGCGAGTCTGAGATGCCTTGTCCTCGCTCCGACGAGAGCCGGGACGCTTGGCCTTAGCCTTGCCCTTGGCCGATTTGCTTTTTGCAGCTTTAGAAGACTTGGATTTCGTAGGAGATTTCTCCTCCTTTGACCCCTCAGCCGCTTCCACCAAAGCACGACGAGCCCTACGCTCCGCATGAGATTCTGCCATGAATTAACCCCACTAATTTACAAATTGAAATCTGAAAGCATTGTACCGTGCCAAGTTAGCAGACGATATGCAAGCGCCCATTTCATGTCAGTGATAAGTCCAACGATGTTTGCCCGGCGCGGGCGGGAAGCGGCGCGTAATTAAGTTTATCGCGAGTTCCGCACGCAAAGGAAAGCACTTAATGTGCTTTCCGTCTTGCGCAGGACTGTAGAGCAGGAAACTTAATTACGCGCCGCTTCCCGCCCACGCCGGGCAAACCCTCCCTTGTACTCTATCAAGGTAAAGTGTATGATTCTGAACGTTACATGACTCACTTTACCTAACTAAAGTGCCATCAAGGGGGAATACCATGAATACCGATATGTCTCGTCGTCAGTTTGTTGGTCTAGCCGGCTCACTCGCTACGGTTCTAGGCCTTGGCCTGGTTGGTTGCGGCGGTGGTGCCGACAAGGGCTCCGCTGCTGGCTCTGCCGCGGCCAAGGATGTGAAGGGCGCTGTGGAGTCCAAGAAGCTCGTGGCGGGCTTTGACAAGTCCTATCCTCCGTACGGTTTTGTGGGCGACGATGGCGAGTACACCGGCTTTGATCTCGATTTGGCCAAGGCCGTTGCCGATAAGCAGGGCTGGGAGGTCAAATACGAGGCCATCGACTGGGACGCCAAGGACACGCTGCTCAACTCGGGTGCCATCAACTGCATCTGGAACGGCTTTACCATGGAGGGCCGCGAGGACGACTACACGTTCTCCGAGCCGTACATGCTCAACGAGCAGGTGCTGGTGGTCAAGAAGGACGCGGACATCAAGAGCTGGGACGATCTTGCCGGCAAGACCGTGATTACTCAGACCGATTCCGCTGCGCAGGATGTGCTCGAGGGTGACCAGAAGGATCTGGCGGCGACGTTTGCCACGCTCGACACGATCGGCGAGTACAACACGGCCTTTATGCAGCTCGAGAGCGGCGCGGTCGATGCCGTGGCTTGCGACCTTTCGATTGCCCAGTATCAGCTTGCCGCCAAGCCCGATGCTTATACGCAGCTTGATGAGCCGCTGTCCAGCGAGCACTACGCCGTCGGCTTTAAGAAGGGGGACACCAAGTCGGCCGACGCCGTGACCGAGTCGCTCAAGGCACTCTATGAGGACGGCACGGTCAAGGACCTGTGCGATAAGTATTCAAGCTATGGTCTATCTTTCGATAATTGGGTGCTCAAGTAATGTCTATTCAGGTCATGATGCAGATGCTTGGCCAGGGATTCTTGGTCAGCTTGCAGTTGTTTGTGCTGACGCTGCTGGGGTCGATTCCGCTGGGAATCCCCGTGGCGTTTATGCGCATGAGCAAAATCGCGCCGCTTCGCTGGATTGCGCGCATCTATATCTCGGTCATGCGCGGCACGCCGCTCATGCTGCAGATGTTTGCCATCTACTTTGCCCCGTACTACGTGTTTGGCATTTCGCTCACGCCCGATTCCAAGTGGACGGCGTGCGTCGTGGCGTTCATCATCAACTACGCCGGTTACTTTGCCGAGATCTATCGCTCGGGCCTGCAGTCCATTCCGCGCGGTCAATACGAGGCAGCCGAGGTACTGGGCTACTCGCGCGTGCAGACGTTTCTGTATATCGTGATGCCGCAGGTCGCCAAGCGTATTCTGCCGGCGATGGGCAACGAGATCATCACGCTGGTCAAGGACACGTCGCTGGCGTTTGCCATTGGCGTGGGTGAGATGTTCTCGACGGCCAAGGCGCTGGTCGCCTCGCAGGTGAGCATGGTGCCGTTTGCGATCGCGGCGCTGATCTACTGGGTCTTTAACTTTGTGGTCGAGATGCTGCTGGGCGCCGCCGAAAAGAAGCTGGACTATTATCATGACTAACTCAGTGATGAAAATCGAAAGCGCGCGCAAGGCGTTTGGCGGCAATGAGGTGCTCAAGGATATCTCGCTCGAGGTTAAGCGCGGCGAGGTCGTGGCGATTATCGGACCTTCGGGTGGCGGTAAGTCCACGCTGCTGCGCTGCGCCACGCTGCTCGAGACGCTCGACGGTGGCTCGCTCTCGTTTGGCGACCTTGCCGTCGCGACGGATGCGGGCTCGGGCGCGGTGTATGCAAAGGGCGATGTACCTAAACAGGCGCGCTCGCGGTTTGGTCTGGTGTTTCAGAACTACAACCTGTTCCCGCACTATACCGTGATGAAAAACATCATCGACGCGCCGATCCGCGTGCTTAAGCGCCCGCGCGAGCAGGCGGAGGCCCGTGCACACGAGCTTATTGCACAGATGGGGCTTGTGGGCAACGAGAACAAGGTACCGTGCGAGCTTTCGGGCGGTCAGCAGCAGCGCGTGAGTATTGCCCGCGCCTTGGCGCTCGACCCGGAGATTTTGTTCTTTGACGAGCCGACCTCGGCACTCGATCCCGAGCTGACGGCCGAGGTGCTGCGTGTCATTAAAGACCTTGCCGCGCAGAATATGACGATGGTGATTGTGACCCACGCAATGCAGTTTGCGCGCGATGTTGCCGACCGCGTGGTCTTTATGGATGGCGGCCGCATTGTCGAGGAGGGTCCTGCCGAGCAGGTCATCGGCCATCCGCGCGAGCAGCGCACCCGTGAGTTCTTGAGCCGTATCGAGGGATAGGCTCAGGTATTTACTCAACTATTAATTGAGGTGAAGCCGCCGCAGGTCTTACGGTCTGTGGCGGCTTTTGTTTGCATCGACGGGGTTCAATAATCGCCTCACAAGCTTGTCTCTTCCTCTCGCCGCCTGTATTCATACGTGCGCCGAAAGGTATGCATGGACAGCCGCCCGTGAGGGTAGGGTGGTGGCATAGGACATTTGGAGGGTGAGTCGGCTCGGCTGCCGACCATGCTGCTCCCGGGATGGCACCGACCGCGAACTCTCCCCGTTGGCGTCGCGCATTGCGCGCGGCCCTGCAAGGAGGTCATCATGGGTGCTCCCAAGACCGGTAACGTAAGGAACGTGGTGCTCGTAGGCCAAGGCGGGGTGGGCAAGACTTCACTCGCCGAAGCCATGCTCCACCTTTCCGGCAAGACCGCCCGCCTGGGCGGCCACGACGGCACCAAGCCCACGCTCGACTATGACCCCGAAGAGGTCAAGCGTGCATTTTCCATCTCGACGACCATTGCACCGATCGACTGGAAGGGCGCGCGCATCAATGTGCTCGATGCCCCGTGCTACCCCGATTTTATCGGTGACGCCTATGCCGCGATGAGCGTCTGCGAGACGGCTCTGTTTGTGGTCGACGCCGAGGCCGGCCCGCAGCCCACGACGGTTAAGCTCTGGTATGCCGCCGAGGACCTACGTCTGGCGCGTGCGGTGTTCGTAAACCGCCTGTCGCGCTCCGAAGCCAGCTTTGCGACCACGATGGACCTGCTGCAGGAGCGCTTTGGCACGCGCCTGGGCGCCGTGACCCTTCCCTGGGGCGAGGGCGAGGACTTTGACGGCATCATCGACCTGGTGCGCATGAAGGCGCGCCATTGCAACGGCACCGAAGCCGTTGAGTCGGAGATTCCCGAGGAGTATCGTGCCCAGGCCGAGGAGGCCCATGATCATCTGTGCGAGCTGGTGGCCGAGGCCGACGATGAGCTGATGATGAAGTACCTGGAAGGCGAGGAGACGCTGACGCAGGAGGAGCTTGAGGGCTTGCTGTCGAAGGCGATTGCCGAGCGCATCTTTGTGCCGGTCTTTGCGGGCGATTGCATTAAGGAGCAGGGCGTCAACTCGCTGATGGACGACATTGCCACGTACTTCCCGGCGCCGACCGACTACGGCGAGATGCCGCTTATCGACGGCGATTCGCTCAAGATTTCGAGCGACGATGACCGTCCGGTGGCGTTTGTGTTTAAGACCCTGGCCGATCCGCAGCAGGGTCGCATCAGCTTTATCAAGGTGCTGACGGGTACGCTTGAGCCGGGTCTTGAGCTGATCAACGCGCGTACCCGCAAGGGCGACCGTCTGGCTCACCTGTATGTGATGTGCGGCCGCGACATGACCGAGGTCGGTCACGCCTATGCCGGCGACATTATCGTGGCACCCAAGCTGGCGGCCGAGACGGGCGATACGCTCTCGATTACCGGCAAGGTCGAGGCTGCGGCGTTTAAGTTCCCCAACTCGCAGTACCGCATTGCCATCGAGGCCGAGAATCGCGGCGACGAAGAGAAGCTCTACACGTTTATCGAGAAGGCCTGCAAGGCCGATCCGACCATGAGCATCGACCGCGACGAGGAGACCGGCCAGACCATTATCTCCGCCGTTGGTGAGGCGCAGGTTTCGGTGCTGCTCAATCGTTTGGAGGATCGCACCAAGGTCGTAGCCAAGAGCGTGCCGATCCGCATTCCGTATCGCGAGACCATCCGCCGCACGGCGAGCGCCCAGGGTCGCCACAAGAAGCAAACCGGTGGCGCCGGTCAGTACGGCGACTGCTGGCTGCGCGTGGAGCCGCTCATTGGGCCCGACGGCACGAGCGATGGCTATGAGTTTGTGGACGAGGTCGTGGGCGGCCGCATTCCGCGCTCGCTGATCCCCGCCGTGGACAAGGGTGTCCAGGAGACCATGAAGGACGGTATTATTGCCGGCTATCCGCTCACGGGCATTCGCGTGGCTGTGTACGACGGCTCGTATCACAGCGTCGACTCCAACGAGATGGCGTTTCGCGCGGCGGCCCGCATCGGTCTGCGCAAGGCGTGTGCCGATGCCGACCCGGTGGTGCTGGAGCCCATCGAGGAAATCACGGTGACCATTCCCGAGAGCTACGCCGGCGCCGTGATGGGCGACATCTCGGCATCGCGCGGTCGCGTGACGGGCATGGAGACCGATGAGCGCGGCGATACCGTGGTCATTGCCCAGGCACCTCTCGCCGAGCTGACGGATTACTCGACGCGCCTGCGCTCTATCACGCGCGGCACGGGCGACTTTACCATGAAGCCCGCTGGCTACGAGCAGGTGCCTTATGACGTTCAGGCCAAGCTGGTCGAGCGCTATGAGGAGGGTCGCGCTAAGTAGCGCGTGACTTTGCCTGCAACATATATGCCGATGTAAGGGCCGCTCTGGGCAATCCAGGGCGGCCCTTTTTGATCCCCAGCGGGGTTGCAAATCGGTTCTTGTCGTGGCTCGGGGCTAGTCCCCCGAGGCCTGATTGCGGCCGGTGGCGTAGTCGATCTGCACGTGCGGCTGCAGGTTGTAGCAGTACGCGTGGAAGCAGAGGGTCTTGCCGTGGTCCTCGATCGATTGTGCTTCCAGACGAACGCCACGACAGACGAGTTCCTCTTCGTTATACATGGGCGTGACGCGGTAGAGCACATGGTTGCCCGTGTCGCGGATGTAGCCGAGAATCTGCTCCTCAAACGGCAGCATGCCCGTTTCGTTGAGATAGCGCGTGCCGGTGAGGAGATTTTTGCGGTTGGCGTTTTCGCCGCAGAGCGACCAGGCGATGAGGTGGCAGCGGTTGTAGAGGCTCTGGCCCGGAATAAAGTCGTAGCGCTGCTGGTGCCAACCGGCAGGATGGATACGCGAGATATCGCCGCGCTCGCCTTGACCGAGTGATTCGGGGCCCACGCAGGCGAGTGCTTTGCGGGTGCGGCCCAGGCTGTCGAGCTTGGAGAACTTCTTAAAGCAGCCCTCTTCGGTGGCGCGCTCGTATTCATCGAGCGTGAATGACGGTGTGCCGAGCGGGTGCGTGCTGTCGGCGCGAAGGGCAACGTAGGGGTTGCCGGCGTAGTCGGGAATGCTGCTGAGATAAACACCGCGGGCGCGGTTGAGGTCGGGGTTTTCAACCTCGTCGATGGGGGTGGCGGCGCTGTCCTCGGCAACGTTGCCGTTGTTGTTGGTCGTGGCGGATTCGGAGCCATCGCCAGAGTCCTGGCCGTTTTGAGGGCCCGGGGAGCTCGCCGTTCCCGATTCGAGCCGAGCGACCAGGTCTGCCTCGTCCTCGGTGCGGCTGGGACTCTCGTTTTGCTTTTCGGCCAGAGCCGCCGCCTGTTCATTGCTTTGCGGCGACAGCAGCTTGGGAGCTCCGTCGAGCGATCCCGTAAACAGCGCAAACCCCAGCACCACGGCGGTGCCGATGGAAAGTACTTGCTTGTAGGTGGACTTGCGCGACATTGAGGCTCCTGGATGGACGGTTGGGAATCTACCAGTCTAGCAGGAGCCGGCAGGGGCCGTTCTATCGAACAAATACTTAAGATTTGGGACAAACACTCCTGATTTATTTGTCCCGCGGTCTAGATCGAGGTGGAGTCGAGCCAGTTGAGCTTGCACTCGAGAATGCGCTGCTCGCCGGGTTCGCTGCTGCCGTCAAGTAGGGCGAGCAGCATCTCGGCTGCTTCGCGACCTTCCTGGTCGACGGGCTCGATGATGGTGGAGACGGTCGGTGTGGTGAGATTAGTCCAGTCTTCGCAGTTGAGTCCCAAAAGGCCGATTTGCTGCGGAAGCAGATGGGCCATGGGCTGAAGTGCCTTGTAGACGCGGGGGAGCGCCCATTGGTTTTGTACGAAGATGAGCGTACGCTTGGCGGGGTTGAATTTGTATTTAAAGTATTCGGTGAGCTCGTTGATTGACGGCTTGTTGTGATCGATGGGGATGGCTTTGTAGAGCTGCCCATTCGCGGCTAATGCCTCGGCATATCCCTGAAAACGTTCCATGCGGGTGCGCATTTCGGTCATATTGGCGGCAATGGAGAAAAAGTCCTCGTAGCCGGCATCGAGAAGCGCCTGCGTGGCGTTGTACACGCCGTCGTAAAGGTTGGTTTTGATCCAGCTGGTACCTGGGCTATAGATGGCCGCATCGAAAAAGACGACCGGCTTGCCGGCACGCCTAATGCGGTCGTGCACGGCTTTGAAGTTTGCCGTGGGCTGGATGATAAAGCCATCGACGCCCAACGAGAGCATCTTGTCGACGTACATGAGCTCGGTCTCGGGGTTAAAGTTGCTCGTGCAAACGACCGTCTGGTAGCCCGCGGGGAGCATGACCTGCTCCATGCCATTGAGAACGAGCCCCGCCCATTTGTTGGTGTTATCCAAAATGATGATGGCGATGACGTGGGTCTGCTTGCCGGTGAGCGTTTGCGCTTGGGCGTTGGGAACGTATCCGAGTTCCTTGATGACGCGCGCAATCTTTGTCTGCGTCTTCTCGCTAAGCTTTTCTCGTTTGTCGTTGAGGTAATACGAGACGCTTGCCGTCGAGGTTCCCGCCTCTCGAGCGACGTCTGCAATCGTAACGCGCTGTTTTGCCACAGCGACTCCTTCCGACAGATGAGCATTTTCCAACATGATGACTTTGAGTCTTGGTGAGGGATGCGCTTCGGTGAGCGACCTTTTCCTTTCATATGAGTATGCAACAAATGCGGTATACGGGTGGGGTCGAAATTTGTGACCGGCATGCGTATCTGCCGTCTACCGAGAAAATCAAATACTTCTTGACTTTTGAAATCGAGGGTAAAATCGCAGGATTCATTTTTGGTTAAACGCATAACTAAATAGCGTAACCAACGCTCTGACCTGCGCGTTTACCGAAATAAGCTGGCATTAAGAAAATTGAGCACCTATATTGGTCTTGTCGAAAAGACAGCAAGTCCAAACGGCAGGGGATGCTCCGGAGGCCTCCGCAAACGGTGTCTTGCGCACGCAACTCTATGAAAAGAGGGAAGCAATGAAGATCGTAGGCGTTGCCGCCTGTACCGTGGGTATCGCCCACACGTATATGGCCCAGAAGGCGATTCAGGATGAATGCGCCGCCCGTGGCATCGAGTGCAAGGTCGAGGCTCAGGGTGGCCTGGGTATCGAGAATGAGCTCACGCAGGAAGACGTGGACTCCGCCGACCTGGTCCTGGAGTCCGTCGACGTGGGTGTCGAGAACGAGGACCGTTTTGAGCAGAAGATGGCCGAGGGCAAGTTCCTGAAGGTCGGTACCTCGGATGTAATCGCCGATCCGGTCAAGATCATCGACCAGGCTGTTGAGATTATCAAGGCGACGGGTGGCGCCGTTGACGCGCCCAAGGCCGAGGCCAAGGCAGAGAAGAAGGCCGTCTCCGCTGCCCCGCAGGCCCCGACACCGGCGTCCAAGCAGTCTATCTTTGCCGATCCTGGCAAGACGCTGCTCAATGCATTCAATACCGGCGTTTCCTATTTTATCCCCATTGTCGTTATCGGTGGCGTGTTCCTCGCCTTCTCGTTGGCATCCGGTACCGCCGGCGCCAACGGCATGGAGGTTACGAATCCGCTGATGGTGAGCCTTAACACCATCGGCATGGCCGGCATCTCCATGATGATTCCGGTGCTTGCGGCTTACATCTCCTACTCGATGGCCGGCAAGCCCGCGCTCGCCCCCGGTTTTGTCCTGGGCTACCTGGTCAACAACGCAGTCGTCACCCCGAGCGGCAACAGTGTTTCGACCGGCTTCTTGGGCGCCATGATTATGGCTGTCATCTGCGGTTACTTTGTCCGCTGGATGAAGACCTGGAAGGTCAACAACACCATCCAGACCATCATGCCGATCTTGATCATCCCGATTCTGACCTCGCTCGTCCTGGGCATGGCCTACATCTACATCCTGGCCACGCCGCTTGGCTTTGTGATGGATTGGCTCACCAGCGTGCTCGGTAGCCTGCAGGGCGGCTCCGCCGTCGTCCTGGGCCTGGTCATTGGCGTTATGACCGCCTTCGATATGGGTGGCCCCATCAACAAGACCGCTTCGACCTTTACTATGGCCATCATGGCCTCCGGCATCTACGGCCCTAACGGTATGTTCCGCGTCGCCGTCGCCATTCCCCCGATCGCCTGTGGCCTCGCTGCGCTCATCGCCAAGAATAAGTTCGATGACGCCGACCGTCAGATGGGTATCTCCGCACTGTTCATGGGCTGCATCGGCATTACCGAGGGCGCTATCCCCTTCGCGGTCAAGGACCTTGGCCACACCCTGCCCGGCATCTGCATCGGCTCTGCCGTGGGTGCGGCGCTCGCCGCCTTCCAGGGTATCGACTGCTACGTCCCGCACGGTGGCTTTATCGTCGCCCTTGCCACCAACAACGTCGCGCTGTTCTGCCTGGACATCGTGATTGGCTCCGTGGTCGCCGCTGCAATCCTGATTGCCATGAAGCCCACGCTCGATAAGCAGGCCAAGTAAACCTTTAAGGACTCCGGTTGTGCGGAGGGATGGATTTGACTCCGCACAACCGCCCCTACACAACAAAATCCATCCGTACTGATAGGGCCCGCATCTGGGTCCCAGGGAACTTTTGTCAAAAATCCTCTGGAGAAGGAGAACAAAATGTCCAACCTCACCATCCGCCAGGCCGTTCAGGGCATGCTCAAGCTGCAGGATAGCGGCGATCACGCAACCATGGTCGGCATTGGCCCCATGAGCCCCAACCTGATTCAGGCCGTGTTCGAGCTTGCCAAGGACGAGGATTTCCCGCCCATGTTTATCGCTAGCCGCAACCAGGTCGATATGGACGAGATGGGCGCCGGCTACGTCAACGGTTGGGACCAGACGCGCTTTGCCGCCGACATCAAGAAGGTTGCCGACGAGGTGGGTTACACCGGTCCGTACTACCTGTGCCGCGATCACGGCGGTCCGTGGCAGCGCGACGAGGAGCGTAACGCCCACCTGCCCGAGGACGAGGCCATGGAGCTCGCCCGCAAGTCCTTTGTCGCCGACATGGAGGCGGGCTTTGACCTGCTGATGGTCGACCCCACCAAGGACCCCTATCAGATCGGCAAGGTTATTCCGCTCGACGTGGTGCTTCGCCGTACGATCGATCTTATCGACTACCTTGAGCAGTACCGTCGCGAGCATAACCTTCCCGAGGTCGCCTATGAGGTCGGTACCGAGGAGACCAATGGCGGCTTGACCTCTACCGATAAGTACGAGGAGTTTATTTCTCAGCTGCAGCCCGAGCTCGAGAAGCGCGGCTGCCCCATGCCCACCTTTATCGTCGGCCAGACCGGCACCCTTACCCGCTGGACGGAGCAGGTCGGTCACTACAACTTCAAGAACGCTCGCGAGCTTGCCGATATGGCCAAGCGCTACGGCGTGGGTCTGAAGGAGCACAACGCCGACTACCTGGATGACGCGACGCTGCTCGAGCATATCCCGGCACACGTGACCGCCTCCAACGTTGCTCCGCAGTATGGCACCGAGGAGACCCGCGCTTACCTCAAACTCTGCGCTACCGAGCAGATTCTGGTCGACAACGGCCTGTGCGACGATCCCTCCGACCTGTATCACACGCTGCTGGTCAAGGCTATCAAGACCGAGCGTTGGCGCAAGTGGATGACCGGCGACGACGTCAACCTGCAGGTTGACGACATCCTGGCCGACGACGAGCTCAGCCTGAAGATTCTGGATGTCTCCGGCCACTACGCCTTTAACGATCCCGAGGTCAAGGAGCAGGTCGAGAAACTCTATCGCAACCTCGCTGCCCAGGACATCGACGGCAAGCGCTTTGTGATCGAGCACATCAAGCGCCCGATCAAGCAGTACGTCGTCGGCCTTAACCTCAAGGGCGTCACGAGCCGCATCGAGAAGGCTCTCGAGGACTAAGTAGTTTTTCCTACACGACGCCGGGCCTGGGGCATGTCCCAGCTGCAGGCCCGGCACATAGGACAAAGGGGCATCCCCTTTGTCCTTTCTTTTGAGTTTTGGATTCCTCCGAAGGAGTTTGCACCATGAAGTTCTTTATCGATACCGCCAACCTTGACGAGATCGCCGAGGCCAAGAGCTGGGGCTGCCTTGCCGGCGTAACCACCAACCCGTCCCTGTACGCCAAGACCGGCGGCAAGCTCGCCGACTTTGAGCCCCATATGCTCAAGATTGCCGAGCTCTGCGAGGACCTGCCCGTGTCCGCCGAGTCCACTGCGACCACTGCTGAGGGCATGATCGAGGAGGGCAAGCGTCTTGCCGCCCTGGCTCCCAACATCGTGGTTAAGCTTCCCGTGTGCGAGGCCGGCCTCGCCGCCTGCCGCGCCCTGGCCGATGCAGGCGTGCGCGTCAACATGACGCTTGTTTTCTCGCCGACCCAGGCCTTGATGGCCGCCAACGCCGGCGCTCGCTACATCAGCCCGTTTGTGGGACGCTTCGACGATATCGCCGAGGACGGTATTTCGCAGCTCGACAACGTTGTGACCTGCATCAAGAACTATGACTGGACTGGCAAGAACGTCGACGACACCGTCGAAATCATCACCGCTTCGGTCCGCACGCCCAACCACGTGACCCAGGCGGCTCTTCTTGGCGCCGACATCGCGACCGTGCCCATGGCCGCTCTCAAGAAGTGCCTGCATCACCCGCTGACCGACCAGGGCCTTGCCTCGTTCGAGGCCGACTGGAAAAAGGTCGTCGAGGCACAGTAACGATGGTTCTGCCGGCCCAGCATTTGTTATGCCGGGCCGGCGTGCTCAAGAGAGGAAACTCCATGACCGATCAGGAACTGGCCAAGATTGCCAATGAGGTTCGCCGCGGTATTGTCACGGGTGTCCACGCCGCCAAGTCGGGGCATCCGGGCGGATCGCTTGGCGCCGCCGACATTATGACCTACCTCTACTTTGAGGAAATGGATGTCGACCCGGCGAATCCGAGCCGCGCCGAGCGCGATCGCTTTGTGCTCTCCAAGGGACATTGCGCTCCGGCACTCTATGCCGTGCTCGCCGAGCGCGGGTTCTTTCCCAGGGAGGAGCTCGAGACGCTCCGTCATATCGGCAGCCGCCTGCAGGGCCATCCCAATATGAATGACACGCCGGGCGTCGACATGTCTACCGGATCGCTCGGTCAGGGTATCTCCGCCGCGGTTGGAATGGCACTTGCCGCAAAGCACTGGGGTGACAGCTACCGCGTCTACACACTGTTGGGCGACGGTGAGTGCGAGGAAGGCCAGGTGTGGGAGGCGGCAATGTTCGCCGGCAACCACGACCTGGATAACCTTGTCGCTATCGTCGATCACAATGGCCTGCAAATTGACGGCAGTATCGATGAAGTCAACTCGGCTATGCCGCTTGCCGACAAGTTCCGCGCCTTTAAGTGGCATGTGATCGAGCTTGCCGACGGTAACGACATGGCGCAGATTGCAGCCGCCTTTGCCGAGGCCCGCAAAGTGAGCGACTCGCCCGTGGCCATTATCGCCGAGACGGTGAAGGGCAAGGGCGTCTCCTTTATGGAAAACCAGGTGGGCTGGCACGGCAAGGCGCCCAACGATGAACAGTTTGAGCAGGCCATGGCCGAGCTCGCAGCAGCAGGGGAGGAGCTCTAATGGCAGACGTCAAGAAGGTCGCCACGCGCGTTAGCTACGGCGAGGCACTTGTCGAGCTGGGCAATGAGCGCGATGACTTTGTAGTGCTCGATGCCGACCTGGCCGCCGCCACACAGACCGGTAAGTTTAAGGCCGCTCATCCTGAGCGCTTCTACGACGCCGGCATTGCCGAGAGCAACTTGATGGGGCTTGCCGCCGGCATTGCGACCACGGGTCGCGTCGCCTTTGCGAGCACCTTTGCTATGTTCGCTGCCGGTCGTGCGTATGAGCAAGTGCGTAACTCCATCGGCTATCCGCACCTCAACGTCAAAATTGGCGCTACGCATGCGGGCATCTCGGTCGGTGAAGACGGCGCTACGCATCAGTGCTGCGAGGATATCGCGCTCATGCGCACGATTCCGGGCATGACGGTGATCGTCCCCGCCGATGACATCGAGGCTCGCGCTTGCGTGCGCGCCGCCTATGAGTTTGAGGGACCGGTCTACATGCGCTTCGGCCGCCTGGCAACACCGGTTATCAACGACCGCGAGGACTATGAGTTCAAGATTGGTCGCGGCGTGGTCGTGCGCGAGGGGTCCGATGTGACCATCGTCGCTTGTGGCCTCATGGTCGCCGAGGCGCTTGAGGCTGCCGAGGCGCTCGCTGCCGATGGTATCGACGCCGAGGTCATCAACATGCATACGATCAAGCCGCTTGATGAGCGCCTGGTGGTTGCCAGCGCCAAGAAGACTGGTCGCGTGGTCACCGCCGAGGAGCATTCGATTATCGGCGGTCTTGGCGAGGCCGTGGCCTCGGTGCTCGCGGAACAGCATCCGGTGCCGATGCGACGCGTCGGCGTGCGCGATGTATATGGCGAGTCCGGCCCTGCGGTCGATTTGCTGCACAAGTACGGTTTGGACGCCGACGGCATCGAAGCCGCGGTCAGGTCCGTGTTGTAAGGAAGGTTTTCCATGGGGTTTGTATCTGCCAACCAAGTGACGATTGGCTACGCCGCCGCCTCGCGCGAGGACGCGCTGCATTATCTGTCCGAGCAGGCTGTTGAGCTTGGTTTTGCCGATGACGCATCTGCTGTAGAGGCTGCCTTTATTGCTCGCGAGAACGAGGCCGAGACCGGCCTTGTCGCCGGTTTTGCCGTTCCGCATGCCAAAAGCGACGCGATTCATACGCCGGGCGTTGCCGTGCTTAAACTGGCCGAGCCCGTTGAATGGCCGAGTTTCGATGGGGTGCCCGTCGATGTTGCGCTCGCGCTGTACGTGCCCGCCGGCGAGGCTGGAACTACGCACCTGCGTCTGCTCTCCAAGGCTGCCGTGATGCTGATGGATGCCGACTTCCGCGACAAAGTGCGCACGAGCACCGATCCTGTCGAGATTGCCGAGCTCATCAACGCCGGGCTCGAGGGTTAGAACGGGCTCTCCGTTCCATTAATCGATCCTTCTCCAAGGAAAAGGGCCGCGACGCTATAGGCGTCGCGGCCCTGTCTGCGTTTCCCCAGATAAAACCTGCCAAAATAAACCTGTCCCTTTTTGGCAGGTTACGTCATAAGGCTTCTGTCTATGTAACGAAAGTACAATATGATATATACGTTATATACAAGGTTGTGACGTGCAGTAGATTTGCGGCAACGCAAGCCGATGAAGGGGCCGATATGATCAAAGCTGTTATTTTTGACATGGACGGAACGCTGATCGATACCGAGCGTTTGGACATGAGGGCATGGAGGGTGGGCGCGGCCGAGCTGGGGATTGCGATTGATGATGCGTTAATCCATCAGTTTATCGGCCGTTCGAATGCCGATGTTAAGGACATCCTTGAGGCACATTACGGCAAGGGCGAAACCGCCGACGCGATTTTTGCCCGCAACATTGAGCTTCACACTGAGATGGCCAAGACCGACCTGGAGCTTAAGGCCGGCGCCGCCGAGTGCCTCGACGAGCTGCTGGCCGCGGGCTATCACGTGGGCCTTGCGACGTCGTCGCGCCGCGTTGCGGCCGAGCGCAACCTTAAAACGGTCGGCCTCTTTGACAAGTTTGAAACGGTGACCTTCGGCGAGGATGTCGCATATGGCAAGCCCGACCCCGCGATTTACCTGCTCGCCTGCGAGCGCGCGGGCTTTGCTCCTGAGGAGTGCGCCGTGGTCGAGGATTCTCGCAACGGCTGCGTCTCGGGCATCACGGCCGGCTGTCATGTCTTTGCCGTCCCCGATATCGTGCCGCTGCCGCAGGACGTGGCGGATGGCTGCGAGGCCGTGCTCGATACGCTGTTCGATCTGACAGCGGCGGTCAAGGCCGTGCGCTAAAGGTATGCGCCGAGGTTGATGACGGTAGCTTCGGCGTGGCCCCGCTTGCGTTTCCCCAGATAAAACCTGCCAAAATAAACCTGTCCCTTCTTGGCAGGTTGGCGACAATTTATGTAGCCCAGGTTGAGCATAAGCGAGCGAGCAGATTCCGGGTGCGGCAAGGTGACGTGAAACAAGCGGGCGCTGACCTTTTGGTCGCGCCCGTGAAGTTGAACGTCAGTTTGCCGTGCCCGGAACCTGCGCAGCGCCGAGCAGTTACGCCGTTTGTAAAACGGCGTAACTTAAAGGTTCATGTTGCCGTGGATGTAGGGGGTGACCTCGGGGGAGATATGGCCGCAGCCTAGGTTGCGCAGGGCAGATTCGATGGCGGCGGGAAGCGGGGCCTTGCCCTCGTCGTTGACCGCGGTACTGCCGAGGGCGGCGATCTTGGCGACGTCTGCCGGCGCGGCCTCGATATGCATGCAGCCGCCGACGAGGCGTGCGCGGACCTGGTCCAGGCCAAGGTCGTGCAGGTAGTCCTCGCAGGCGCGGATCAAATCGACCTTCTCGCGCGTGAGCTCCTCGCCCGTGGGGACTCGCGTGGCCAGGCAGGCTCCTGCCGGCAGGTTCCAGACGGGATAGCCCCAGGCGCGCAGCAGCTCGCGCTCCTCGTCCTTGGTAAAGCCGACCTCCATAAGCGGCGAGCGCACGCCGAGCTCCTGGGCGGCGCGCATGCCGGGGCGGTAGTCGCCGCGGTCGCTTGCGTTGCTGCCGTCGATGACGGTGGGAAAGCCCAGCGACTTGGCGTGGTTGACGATGGCGGTAAAGCCGGCGCGCTTGCAGTAGTAGCAGCGGTCGGCATCGTTGCAAGCTACTTGGGGGAGCCGCAGCTGATCGACCGAAAGATTGAGCACGGGGAGCTTAAAATGCGGCCCTTCATTGGTCTGCCCGTCAACGGACCGCTCAAACGAAGCCTGCTCGGGCGTGCCGATGAGCGGCGTGGTGAGGTGAACGAGAAGCGTGCTGGCGGGCATGATGCGGGCGCAGACCGCGGCCAAAAAGCTGCTGTCGACGCCACCGGAAAAGCCAATGGCGACGCGTCCGTATGCCAAAAGCAGCTGCTCGAGCGCTGTGAGTTTGTCCTGAAGCCCCTCTGCAGGTGCGGTGGTGTCTGAAAGCATGAATCGATCCTTGCCGTTGAGTACTCGGTCGAAAACTATAATCCTACCGAGCCGCTTGTCATAAGACTTCTATCTATGTAACGAAAGTGCAATATGCTATATACGTTATATACAAGTTTACAGGTGCGGTAAAGTTGCGGGAGTACAGCGGCGCGAAGCGATGGGGGACCGATATGATCAAGGCCGTTATTTTTGACATGGACGGGACGCTGGTCGATACCGAGCGTTTGGGTATCAAGGCGTGGAAGGCGGGAGCGGCCGAGCTGGGATTCGCGATTGATGATGCGCTGATCCATCAGTTTATCGGTCGCACGCTGCCCGATGTCATGGAGATCCTTGATGGGCATTACGGCGGCCGCGAAACCGCTGAGGCAATCTATCGTCGCCATAGGGAGATTCGCGACGAGATGGTCAAGACCGATCTGGAGCTTAAGGCCGGCGCCGCCGAGTGCTTGGACGAACTGCTGGCTGCGGGCTATCACGTGGGCCTCGCGACGTCGTCGCGCCATGTTACCGCCGAGCGCAACCTTAAGACGGTTGGCCTCTTTGACAAGTTTGAGACGGTGACCTGCGGCGAGGACGTCGCACACGGCAAGCCCGATCCCGAGATGTACCTGCTCGCCTGCGAGCGCGCGGGCTTTGCGCCCGAGGAGTGTGCCGTGGTCGAGGACTCTCGCAACGGCTGCGTCTCGGGCATCACGGCCGGCTGCCATGTGTTTGCCGTCCCCGATATCGTGCCGCTGCCGCAGGACGTGGTGGATGGCTGCGAGGCCGTGCTCGATACGCTGTTCGATCTGCCGGCGGCGGTCAAGGCCGTGCGCTAGCGTTTGCACGTGAGTCGCCATGCCCCGCGCCCGATCCCGCGGGACGGTGGCGGCAACGGCGCCTGCGTGAAGGCGCTGACGCAGTCAGCCCCTCTTATCACGCCAAGATTGCTGTTTTGGCCGATAAGAGGGGCATTGTGCTTTAAGCGACTGGGGCTGCGGCCTTGGTAAGGAGCTGGCGGAGGGTTATGACGTTACAAGTTACTCCAGGAGCCAGTCGATCACGTTGCGCTTGCGGACTCCTTCGTAGTTCGCGTCCGCAAACAGCGTGTCGAGCGTAAGAAGCGTCTTGGGGTAGTTGTCTCGGACCTTCTTAAAGGGGGCCAACTCTCGATTGAGGGTAGTTTCGTCGAGCGTTGTGGCTGAAACCTGAAAATAGGCTGTCTCGTCTGACTTTAGGGCAACAAAATCGATTTCCCCGCCGTCGATATCGCCCACGTAGACGTCGTATCCACGGCGTAGGAGCTCGAGATAAACAACATTTTCGAGGATATGACCGATATCGCTGCTTTGGGTTTTGACGAGAGCGCCTCTAAGTCCAAGGTCAACGGCGTAGTATTTGCCGTTTGTTGAAAGAAGCTGCCGACCGCGCACGTTATAGCGCGGAGCAAAGTACAGCACAAGGCTGTCTGTTAAGCCTTTGAGGTATTTGGCTACGGTTTTCTGGTCGGTTTTGTTGCCGTTGGACGAGAGCGTGTCGGAGATTTTTTTAATTGAGATCCGGTTTCCAATGCTATGGAGTAGGAACTTGGTGATATCGCGCAGGGTCGGGACGTCCGAGACCTTTAGGCGTTCGATAACGTCGCGTATGACGATGGTATCGTAGAGGCTCATAAGATAATCGCGCGCCTGGGGTCCCTGAATACCCGTCTCGGCGATAAAGGGAAAAGAGCCCCTGGTTATGTACTCGTCAAACAACTGCGCGGGAGCCTTTCCGTCATTGGTTTTTGCCGAGCAAAACTCTTTAAAGGATAGGGGCAGCATCTTGAGCTCTACGTAGCGGCCGGAGAGCAAAGTTGCCAGCTCGCTCGAGAGCAGATAAGCGTTGGAACCGGTTATGTAGAGGTCGACATTGTCCTTGATAAAAAGACTGTCGACGGCTTTTTCGAAATGCTCGACGTGCTGTATCTCGTCCAGAAAAACGTAGTTCATCTTATCGGGGACGAGTCTGGCGGAAATGTAGTCGTAGAGTGCTCTATACGACGTAAGCGACTCGAACTCCAGGTCTTCAAAGTTGAGGGATATAACCTGGTCGCCTGTGATTCCATGATCGCGCAGGTAGCTA